>DASXEF010001026.1:0-25305 GCA_036490255.1 Kofleriaceae bacterium | reverse complement strand
CGCCGCGACCAAGCCGGTGCCGGTCGCCCGCAGTTGCGTGCCGAAGTACACGATCGCGCCGAGCGTGTCGTCGTCGCTGAAGTGCGCGATCACCTGCGCGGCGACGGTCCACGCCTCGCGCGTCGCCGCCACCGGATCGGCCGCGCGATCGATGCCGAGCCCGCCGTTCGCGCGCGCCCACGCGACGAGCTTGTCGCGCGCGGTCTGCAGATCATTGCGCTCCGATGCGGCCTGCGCATCTGCAAGCAACGCGGTCGGGCCGAAGTACGGCGGACCGGCGAGCTCGGTGACGCGCTTCGCGAGATCCGGATCGAGCGCGACGGCCGCTGGCTCGGCTCCGCGCTGACACGCGGCGACGACCAGCATCGCCGCGAGCGCGCGCATCACTTGACGACGAACGTCGCCGATGTCGAGCCGACGTTGCCGGCCGAATCCGCGACGCGCACCGCGAGCGTGTGCGTGCCGCGGGTCAACCCCTGCGGCATGTCGATGCGCAGATCTTCGGTGAGATCGTCGAACAAGCCATCGGCGGTCGTGCCGAGCTGCCACGGACCGTCGTCGACCGAATACGCCATCTCGGCGATCGTCGACAGCGCGTCGTGCGCGCGAGCCGACGCGCGCGGATAGTTGATCTTGAGGTCGTCGATCGCCGGCCGCGTGTTGTCGATCGCGAACATCGTCGACGTCGCGGTCGAGGTCAGCGCGCGGTCGGGCGAGTTCGCCGCCGCATCCGACGACGTCACGCGCACCTTGTACCAGCCGTCGGGATACGTCTCGGTGTTCCACTCCCACGTCGTCGCGGTCAGCGGCGCCTTGCCGGTCGCGATCGGCCGCCAGTTCGCTTCGCCGTCGCGGCGCGCTTCGAGCGTGTACGTCGTGTCGTCGCTGTCGGGGTTTTCGATCTTCCACTTCACGCGGATCACCGGGCTGCGCGGCTTCGCGGCCGAATCTTTCAGCGTCGGGTTGGATTCTTTCGCGGCGAGCTCGGTCGTGACCTCTTGGACGTCGGTCGGCTGATTTTGCGGCGCGTAGTACGCCATCACGCGATGCACGCGCGCGGTGTCGTTGTCGAGCGCGACGCGGAACTGCAAGTAGCGGCCGGGCGGGCTCGCGATCTTGCCGCCGTCGTTGCCACCGCCGAGCGCGCCGAGCTGGGTCGGCGCTTGCCATTCGCTCCAGCCGACGCCGGGCTTCGCGGTGTTGCCGGTGCGCGTCTCGAGGTGAACCTTGCCGGCGCTCGCCCACGTCAGCTTGCCGAACCGCGACACCGCTTTCGCATCGAGCACGTCGCTCATGTACTTCGCCGCCGAGGCGCGACCGGTCGCGCGATACATCGCGGCGGCGTCGTCGGTCGCGAAGCCGAGCAAGCCGTGATCGAACCAGACCTGGCTGACCGAGCGCTCGTCGACGTCGAACGCGGTCGCGACCGCGCCGTCGGGATCGACCATGTACACCCGGCCTTTGTCGGCGGCGCCTGCGTAGACCGCGCCGTCGGGCGAGACCGCGACCGACGTGAAGTACGTCGCGGTCAGCGCGTGCAATTGATCGAGCCGGCCATCGGTGCCGACGTGAAACAGCGCGCCTTTGCCTTTCTTGGCGCCCTTGCGGCCGAGGTCGGCGACGGTGACCGGATCTTTGTCGGCGCCGGGCTTGGTGCCGACGTCGGGCGCCTTCGCGACCTGGCCCTTCGACGCGGTCGGCTTTTCGGCCGCCTCGAGCTGCGGCTGTGTCTTGCCGGTGGTCGGCGGCGTCTCGGCGAGATCGTTCGCGGCGACGACGACGCCGTCGCGATACGGCGCGATCGCGCTCACTTCGTTGCCGGCGAAGTCGGCCATCGCGCGCGTCTTGCCGTCTTTCGGATCGTAGCGGAACACGAGCGCGCGCTCGGACGTGCCGAACCAGACGGCGCCGTCGCTCGTCGTCGCGATCGCGGTGACGCGCTTGTCTTCGGTGTCGAAGATCTGCTTCGCCTTGCCGTTCATCATCGCGAACACGCGGCCCTTCGGACCGGTGCCGGCGTAGACGACGTTGCCGCTCGCGGCGAGCGACCAGATCGTCTCGACGTCTTTCGAATTCGCGAGCTCGGGGCCGGGCGTCACTTTTGCGCCCGCGACGTCGACGCGCCACAGCTTGTTGCCGGGCATCGCGCCGGCCCAGACGGTGCCGTCGGCGGTCTGCACCATCGACACGATCGCGATCGCGCCGGGCACGCTGACGAGCTTCTTGCCGTCTTTGTAGATCGCGCCGCCGACGTCGGAGCCGATCAGCACGCTGCCGTCGGGCAAGTGCAGCGCCGACCACACGGCATCGCCTTCGAGCGCGGTGCGTTTCGTATCCCAGCCGGGTCGGAGCTCGCCCGTCGACGTGATGAACGCGCTGGTCGCGTCGCCGGCGTCGAACTGCTGATAGGTCTCGACGGTCCACGTCGCGGTCACGACCGCGCTCGCAGGCAGCGCGCAAAAACAAAGCGCGGCGGCCGCGCCAACAAGTTTCTTCATAACCATCCTTAGTTGTCGCGGACCCGAACGAGCATCGTTTGCTGGCCGTTGATCACGCGCCGCGCCGGCGACAGCGTTCGCGAGATCGGCCGATACGCCTGCGCGCGCTGCGTGTGGCTCTGCGGGTGCAGCTTGTCGAGCGCGCTCGCGGGCAAATCGCGCACGAGCTTGCCGTCGAGCGTCGCGCCTTCATCGGGCGCGTAGATCGTCGCCGCCCAGACGTCGCCGGGCAACAGCTTCTTGAGCGCGGTCACGAGCGTGCCGAGATCGACCGGCGGCGCGCCGTCGAGCCGAGCCGCATCACCGGGACCGACCTCGAGCTGGACGATCGAGCCGGCGAGCGACGCGGGCACGTCGACCGGAATGTCCTCGAAGATCTCCTTGGCGTCGTACGTCGTCATCGAGACCCGCACGGTGTTGCGCTGGCCGGGGATGAGCTCGCCGGTCGGAACTTCGATCTCTTTGAGGTCCCCGTAGTTCGCCTCGAACTTGAGGTCGACCTTGATGTCGACGTGCTCGATCTGCACGGGCGCGTACGGGTTGAGCAGCAGCGGCACGATGACCTTGAGCCCGCGCACCGAGCCCATCACGCTGCTCGCGCCGTCGTTCGAATAGAGGTAGTCGGTGAACTGGATCGGATCGGCCCAGCCTTTGATCCGCACCGACGACTCGACGCGCGCGGTGACGTCGTCGCGATCGGGCAAGTAGTACTGCACCGCGTTCATCAGCGCCGCGCCGGCGATGCCCGGCGTCAGGAACTTGTTGTCGACGAGCTCGACGTGGAAGTGGCCGGTCTCGGTGTGCTTGCCGGCGGCGCTGTTGACCGTGATCTCCATCGGGATCATCGGCGCGCGCAGCCCGGTATCTGCGGCGATCGCGGCCTGGCGATCTTGCGTCAGCGAGCCGATCTCGGTGATCGGCGATGCCATCAAGAACGCGCTCTGCGACGACGGGATCACCGTGTGCGAGAATGCGGTCGAGACCGGCGCGTAGCTCTCGCCGGTCTGGAACATCGGATGGCCGAACGCGAGCACGTGCTCGCCGTCGACGTACGACACCGTGCCGAATGCCGCCGCGGCCATGTCACCGCGGACGAGCTCGACGGCGATCGTGCCGCCCATCTCGAACTTCGACAGCCCGCCTTCGCCCGTGCTCGACGAGCTGCCGCTCGCGCGCACCGGCACGACGTTCGAATCGCCGAACATCTTCTCGATCGCGCCGAACGCAGGCGCGGAAAACCCGGACAGCGACAGCGGCACGCTCGCCTGGAGCAGCTCGCCGTTCGCTTCGGCGGGTTTGTCGATCGGCGCGGGCAGCGGTGCGGACAACAGCCAGCTCTTGCGCGCGGGGCCGAGCGCATCCATCGCGGCCTGAACGTCGACGACCGGCGCGAGCCGCTTCCAGTCCGACATCGTCGCCGCCGCGGGCATGACGATCTTCGGCCCGCCGCCGGCGCGCGCTTGCACGGTCGCGCGGCGGTACATGTCGAGGCCGTCCTTCTTCATGTACTCGAGCGGCGTGCAGCCGCCGATTGCGATCTTATTAAAGCGAAAGCCGTACGAGAACGCGCAGGTCAGCTTGTCCTCGATGAACAGCGGACTGCCCGACATGCCCTGCCAGAACCCGGTGACGGCGAGCTTCGGGTCGTCGCTCTTCACCAAGATGATGTCTTGCTTGGGCAGAAAGTTGTGAACGACCGAGACGACCTCGAACGTGAACCGTTCGGGCTTGGTTCCGGACATTGTTGTCAGGCCGTAGCCGGTTTGACCGGGACGGACCTTCGCCAACGGATAAACCTCGGGCGCTGCGTGTGCTCGGGCGCCGAGCAACAAGCACGCACCCGCCAATGCGGCTCCGAGCCGCACGTGACCACGCATCTGGGATCGAGGATAGCGGCGGTGTTGCAAGCGCGCCACCCACGACTCGTGTGTCAGCGTGAACGTCGGTTTTTTTCAACACACGTCAAGCTTTGGACACGGTGATCACTTCCGTAAGCCACAGGAATTGCTCGAACGCTCCCCCTGGTCCGACCCCGGCACAAGCTCTGCAATCCAGGAAAACCACGGAGGACTGCTGCATGTCGAATTTCGTCGAGACGTGGAAGGGAATCGCTACCGCTCTGGGCCGCTCGGAGCGCTGGTGCCGTTACATGGCTCGCCGCGGCGCCGATCCGCTGCCGGTGTTCAAAGTCGGTGGCATCGTTCGGTTGAACGCGCCGGATCTCGAAGACTGGCTCGCGCGCCAACGCGATCGTTCGATCCGCGTGCCCGTGATCACGGCGCCGGTGGTTGCGGCGCCGGTCGCAACCGACGAGACGGCGCTGCGCCTGATCGCATGATCATCGCGCCGGCGACGCGCTGGAACGCGCGCTCGCGCGAGACGATCGCGACGAAGCCTGCGCACGGCTGGAGCTCGCGTTCGGGGCACGTGACACACGGGCTCCGATCTGCACCGCGCCTGCCGTACACGAGGCGAAGCCCGCCGGTGCTCGCCGCTGCCGCGAAAGCAGCGACGAGCCCGAGCGGCGAGCGCGCCATCACACCGGCGACGATCGCGAGCGCGAGCAACATCGCAGGCACGAGACGCGTGACGAGCTTCGACGGGCGCCAGCGCATGCTGACGAGCAACGCGATCACCGCAACGGCGGTCGAAGCGAACGCGACACGCGCGTCCGCGATCGCGAACCCGAGCGCGCCGCCGATCGATCCGCCGATGCCGGCATACACGCAACCGCGACACAGTCGCGTGCGCTTGCCGATCCTCACGACCTCGCCCGCGTAGCGCTCGCACAACGGATGATGCGCGAATCGGTGAAAACGATGCGCAGCTCGCGAAAGACGATCGAGTCTCTTCGCGAGCGGCTTGTTCATTATCGCGTCGCGGGACGAAGCCGGACGGCGGTGCCGTAGGCGACGATCTCGTTCGTGTTCTGCATCAGCTCGCCAGAGTCGAACATCAGGCCGAACACCGCGTTCGCGCCCATCTGCATCGCGTGCTGCTCGAGTCGGTTCATCGCTTCGTTGCGCGAATCGACTGCGAGCTTCGTCAGCGCCGTGATCTCGCCACCCGCGATCGACTGACAGCCGGCACAGGCCTGACCGATCACCGAGCGGGACCGTACCGTGATGCCCCATGTCGGGCCGAGGATCGCTTCGACCTCCTGACCGGGCGGCGGCATGAACGTCGTGATGATCAGAATGCGGTGCGGCGAGACATTCGTCGACGGACTAGCGAGGGCGGCCATCGCCGGAACGCTATCACTCATTTTTTGCCAACATGCTATGACCCGCGCCCTGATGACACGTCCTCTGTCTGAATTGCGCGGTCCGATCCGCGCGCTGTTTTCCGACGTCGACGGGACGATGACGACGGGTGAAGCGGTCGAGGCGCAGACCTACGCGGCGCTCGAGCGGTTGGGGGCGGCGGGCATCCCCGTGATCATGGTGACCGGACGTCCGGCTGGGTTTGGTCACGCGTTCATGAAGATGACGCCCGTGCTCGCGTGCGTCACCGAGAACGGCGGCGTGACGTTCGTGCGCGACGGCAAGAAGGTCGTCAAGCACTACGGCGTGCCGGCCGCGAGCTTGCCCGAGTGGCGGCGGCGCATGCACGACATCGCGATCGACGTGATGTCGAAAATTCCGGGCGCGCGGCTGTCGAGCGACTCGAAGTATCGCGAAGTCGATCTCGCGATCGACTGGAACGAAGAAGTCTCGCTGCCGGTCGAAGACGCCGAGCGTGCGGTCGCGATGATCCGCAAGGCCGGGATGAACGCCGTGCGGTCGAGCGTGCACGTGAACTTCGGTCCGCCGCAGTTCGACAAGCTGTCGGCATGCCTGCGCGTCGTCGAGCAGGTGCTGCGCGGCGATCCGAAAGATCTGCAGCAATACGTCTACGTCGGCGATGCGCTCAACGACGCGCCGATGTTCGGCGGGTTCCCCAAGAGCGTCGGCGTCGCGAACATCAAGACGTACTGGGACGAGCTGACGGACAAGCCGGCGTTCTTGACCGAGCTGCCGGAGGGCCCGGGCCTGCGCGAGCTCGTCGAGCACTTGCTTCACTTGTGACCGCGCTTTCGCGCGCTGCTTCTCCGGACGCGGCGCGGTCAGTTCCGCGCTAGGCTAGCTGCGATGGCACGCGTCGACGTGTTCGCTGCCGCGCTGGCCGCGCTCGATGCGGGACGCGGGGTCGCGATCGCGGCGGTCGTCGGCGCGAAGGGCTCGACGCCGCGGCACCTCGGCGCGCGCATGGTCGTCGCGAGCGACGGCGAGCAATGGGGAACGATCGGCGGCGGCCAGATCGAGCGGATGGTCAGCGATGCGGCGCGCGACGTCGCGGGCGGTGCGGCGGCGACCGTGGTGCGCCGGCACTTGGTGCGCGATCTCGCGATGTGCTGCGGCGGCGCGATGGAGGTCGCGATCACGCCGGCGAACGACTCGCGCGACGCGATCGAGCAGCTCGTGACCTCACGCGACGCGCTCGCACTCGAGACACCGCTCGACGGCAGCGCGATGCTCGTGCGCGCGGCACTTCCCGGCGATCCGCGCATGCACGTGCCCGACGTGCACGGCGATCGCTTGATCGAGCGGGTCGGCGGCCGCGAGCGCGCGATCGTGTTCGGCGTCGGCCACGTCACGCGCGGGCTCGGGCCGATCCTCTACGACCTCGGCTTCGAAGTCGTGTTGTGCGATGACGACGAGACCGGTGCGCTCGCGACGATCGGCGCGCCGGCGTGGGCGGGTCAGATCGTCGAGTCGTTCGACGCCGCCGACGTCGAGCGCGAGCTCGGCGGCTTCACCGCCGACGACTACGTGCTCGTGTTGACGCGCGATCACGCGATCGATCAGCGCTTGCTCGAGTATCTGATCGCGCGCGACGCGATCGGCTTTCTCGGCATGATCGGCAGCCGCGGCAAGGTCGGGCGGTTTCACAAGCGGCTCGTCGCCAAAGGGCTCGTCGCCGCCGACGCCGATCCGCGCTGGAACAGGCTGTCGGCGCCGATCGGCCTCGACATCGGTGCCGAGACGCCCGACGAGATCGCGATCGCGATCGCGGCCGAGCTCGTCGCACGCCGGCGGCGCGGCGCCGCCACCGTCGGCGACTGGGCCGTCCGAAAGCGCAGCGATGCCTAAATCGAACGACGTCGGCGCGGTCGTGCTTGCCGCGGGCAGCGGGACGCGGCTCGGCGGCGTCGCGAAGGCACTGCTACCGACGATCCACGGCGGCGCGTTTCTCGATCACGTCGTCGCGACCGCGCGCGAGGCCGGCACGCAGACGATCATCGTCGTCGTCGGCCCGCCGTTCGGCGCCGAGGTCGCGGCGCACGCGGGTACGCTCGGCGTGGCGATCGTCGAGAACCTCGAGCCCGAGCGCGGGATGGCGAGCTCGATCGCGACCGGCTTCGCGGCGATGCTCGAGACCGATTGCACGCACGCGTGGCTGTGGCCGGTCGATCATCCGGACGTCGCGAGCGAGACGCTGCATGCATTGGTGGCGGCGATCGGCGACCACGACGTCGCCAAGCCGATCGTGAACGGGCGGGGTGGTCACCCTCCGCTGGTCGCGCGGCGCCTGTTCGAGCTGCTCGCGGGCTGCACGGACTCGCCGAACGGCGCGCGCGACGTGATCGGCGCGGCGAACACGATTGCCGTCGACGTCGCGGATGCCGGCAGCATTCGCGACATCGATACGCCCGAGGATCTGTGAAGCGATTCCTGCTGCTCCTCGCGATCGGCTGCGGCGGCCCACCCGCGACGCCGACCAAGCCGACGAGCGATCTCGCGACCGCCGATACCGACGTGCAACGCCGCCAGCGCATGTTGGGCGAGCTCGAAGACGACATCCGCGCGAGCTACGACCGCGACGACGCGCCCGATACCGAGACGCTGCGGATCGATTCGCGCGTCGGTCCGTCGCGGATCGGCGTCGGCCCGACCGACGTGCTCTACGGCGACGACATCAAGACGCATCCGGTCGTGCGCTGGCCGCTCGACGTCGCGCCGGGCACGCCGACGGTCGCGCGCAGCAAGCACCTCGACGTCCATCTCGCGAGCGATCGCGGCGTCAGCGCGGCGTGGATGGCCGACGAGCTGTCGTGGCGCGTGACGTTGTGCGGCCGCACCGCCGTGATCCCGCTGCGCATCACGGCGCTCTACGCGCACGACGGCGATCGCTGGGTCGAGGTGTTCGAGCACCTGTCGTTCGGCGACGTCCCGCATGCGACGCCCGAGCTCGTCGGCACGCGGATGAAATCGGCGGTGTCGTCGCGCGCGCTCGCCGATGATCTATCGCGCGCGCTCACGCCGCTGCTCTATCGCGAGAGCGATCGGCTCAAGAACGTGCTCGCGCTCGATCCGACGCACGCGATCGAAGAAGACGTCGAGCAACCCGCGCCGACGTTCTTGCTCGCGCCGGATCCCGACGGCGAATGGCACGGCACCGACGATCTCAGCCGTGCGCAGATCGTCGACGGCGTGCTCAATCCCGACGATCGCCGGATCGGCATCGTCGGCGGCAGCCTCGACACCGCGACGATCGCCTACTGGGTCGGCAACTTCATCGCGACGCTGCCGGATCGCCCGGGCGTCAAAGGCGGCCGCGCGCGCTTGCGCGGCACGTTCGTGTTCGAGAAGCGACCGCCGTGCAAGAACGGCGTGTGCCCGCGCGTCGGCACCGTCGACTGCGCGACCGACCACAGCTGTCACTGGGTGATCGCGCAGGGTCACGTGTCGCAACCGATCGACGACGACGACCTCGCGCAGCGCGTGTTCGGCACCGCGCTGCTCAGCGTCTCGCCGCTACAGCTGACCTGCGACGAGGCTACTCCTGCGGTTGCGCCGCCGCATCCGAGCCCGCCGCCGGCAGCTGGTACCCGGTGACGTGCGGATCGAGCAGATACGTATCGGTCACGCGCTTCTTCTTGAACCACGGCAGTAGCCGTAGCGGCGTCGCCACGATCGCGCCGAGGCCGCCGAGCAACTTGCCGGCGTAGGCTTCGAGCACGAGCGCCGCGCGCTTGCTCGCCGAGAGTTTCTCGAGCGGCCGATCGAGCACGCCGATGCGACGCAGGCGCAGCTCGGCGCACGTGTTCGCGTGATCCAGGAACGCGGGCAGGTGATGGAGCACGCCGCCGGAATCAGACGACGGCATGCGCTTCGCCATGTAACGCGCGAGCCGGCGCACGCCCCACATCGACACCAGCGACAGGCCCAGCAAGCGGCGGCGCAGCCACGGCTTGCCTTCGATCGCTTTCGCGGTCTGCTGCTCGCCGAACTCGACGTGGCGCTCTTCTTGTTTCACCGCGCGGCGCAAGATGTCGACGCTCGGCCGATGATCGAGCGTGTCGATCACCGCGTAGAACGCCTGCAGCACGAAGCCTTCGCCTTGCGCCATCTCGAGCGCGACGTGCTCGGCCCACGAGCCGCCCATCATGCCGGTCGCGAGAAACCGCACCGCCGGATGCGCCGGCTTGGGCTGGCAGCCGAGCATCATCATGATGCGCAGGAAGTTGTCGACGTGCTGCATCTCCTCGAGCGATTGCCGCGCGAGAAACTTCGCGGCGTCGAGGTCGGGCGCGTCGTACAGCCAGTGACCGACCTGGATGCCGGTCACCTCGCCGTAGAGAAACTGGTTGAACATCCACTCGAGCAGCGCGTGGTCGCGAGCGGGTTCGAGCTTGTCGCCCCCGAAGTCGAACGTCATCTCCTCGCGCGTCAGCAGCACGCGTAAAGCGTACTACTAGTGGCCGGGACGCGGCAGGTTCTTCATCGCGGCTTGAACGTTCTTGTCCTGCGCGCACTTCGCAGCGACGGCGCCGGCAAACTTCTGGAGCAGCGGCATGATCTTCTGCTGCTGGTCCGGCGTCATCTTCTGGCCCGACTGCGCGGCCGTCTTCGCGTGAGCGACGATGTCTTTGTTCGCGGCCACCGACGTGTTGATGTCGCCCGCGAGCTTGTTGCAGTCGTTCTGATCGGCAACGACCTGATCGGTGAGGTTGCTGAACCACGACAGGAACTTGTCGAAGTCATCCGCAAACGCCGAGGTCGACAGCGCCACCACTACCAGGAGACTCGAAAAAAGCTTCATCGCGCCACGATAACCCAACTTCACTTCCGGTTGCGGCCCGGAAGTCTCGTCATCGCGTGGGTCACATTGGCATCCGCGCTGCACTTGGCCTTGACGGCCGCGGACAGGCGTTTGTTGGTGTCGATCATGTGGTCGGCCGCGTCGCCGGGAATCTCGTCGCCGCTGTCCATCGCGCGCTTGGCGGCGTCGACGATCGCCTTGTTGTCGTCGAGCGACTTGTTGAGATCGGTGCCCATCCTCGGGCAGTTATTTTGATCGGCCTGCGCGAGATCGGCGAAGCCGTCGAACCACTTCAGGAACTTGTCGACGTCGGCGGCCGAGTCGGCGCGCGCAATTCCCGCGGTGAGCAAGACGATCGCGATGGCGAGCTTCATGCCGCCGAGAATAGCCGAGTCGCGGCGCGCTTCGCGTTCGCGCGCACGGTCTCGACATCGAGCGTGAGCAGCGCACGGTCACGCACGACGAGCCGGCCGTCGACCGCGACGTGCTTGACGTCGCAGCTCTTCGCCGCGTACGCGATCTGCGACCACGGGCTTTCGGCCGGGAGTGCGTGCAATGCCTGCACGTCGACGGCGATCACGTCGGCGCGCTTGCCGAGCTCGAGCGCGCCGAGCGATTCACCGAGCCCGAGCGCGCTCGCACCGCCGCGCGTCGCCATGCGCACGACCTCGGGCGCCGGCAGCGTGCGCGGACCGCGACCCGGCTTGTGCAGCAGCGCGACGAGCCGCAGCTCGTTGAAGCCGTCCAGGTTGTTGTTGCACGGCGCGCCGTCGGCGCCGATCGCCATCGCGACGCCCGCCGCGATCAGCTCGGGCACCTGACAGATCCCCGACGCGAGCTTCAAGTTCGACGACGGGCACGTGCACACGTGCGCGCCGCGCGCGGCCAGCAACGTGCGCTCTTCGGGCGAGACGTGCACGCCGTGCGCGATGCAGACGTGCGGCCCGAGCAGGCCGAAGTCGTCGAGCACGGCGATGTTCGGCTTGCCGAAGCGCTCGCGCACGAGCGCGATCTCGCCGGTGTTCTCGCTCGCGTGCGTGTGCACGCCGACGCCGGTCGCCTTCGCGCGCGCGCCGACCTCGCGCAACAGCTCGTCGGTGCACGACAGCACGAACCGCGGCGCGTACGCGTAGCGCAACCGGCCGTTCGCCGCGCCGTGCCAGCGCGCGACGAGCTTGGCCGAATCGTCGAGCGATTGCTGCGTGGTCTCGCGCAAGCCCGGCAGCGTATCGGGCGCGTCCATCATCGCCTTGCCGATGGTCGCGCGAAGCCCGCTGCGCTCGGCGGCCTGAAAAATCTGCTCGGTGTGACGGACCGTGCCCATGTCGAGGATCGCGGTCGTGCCGCCGAGCAACAGCTCCGCGCACGCGAGCTCGGCCGCGGCGGTCATCGCGGTCGCATCCAGCTTCGCTTCGTAGGGCCAGATCACGTCGCGCAGCCAATCGAGCAGCTCGAGATCATCGGCGCGGCCGCGCGCGAGCGTCTGGCACGTATGCACGTGCGCCTGGACCAGGCCGGGCATCACGACGCAGCCGCTGCAATCGACGACGTCGAAGTCGCGCGATGCCGGTGTGTACGTGCCGCCGACGTGAACGATGGCGCCGTCTTTGGCGGCGACGTCGCCGGCGAGCACGCGATGCTCGCCGTCGATCGTCAAGATCGTCCCGCCGCGGAAGACGACTTCACTCACGGCAATTCGCTACCCGAGAACGAATCCGGCAACAGCTGCTCGAGCGTCCACGTGCGGCGCTCGCCCTGGTCGTTGATCGCGGTGACCGTGACGTTCGCCGGATCGCGCGCAAACTCGCGCAAGACTTGCCGGCAGCCGCCGCACGGCGAGCTCGGCGGCGACGCGTGCGTGAACACGGCGACGGCTTCGAGATGGCGCGCGCCGGCCGCGACGGCCGCAGCGATCGCGTTGCGCTCGGCGCACACGCTCAGCGGATACGACGCGTTCTCGACGTTGACCGCGGCGAACGTCTTGCCGTCCATCTGCACGGCCGCGCCGACCGCGAACTTCGAGTACGGCGCGTACGCGTGCGCGGCGACGGCGCGCGCGTCGTCTTCCAAGCTCACAGCTCACCTCGCGCGACGAGCTCTTTCAAGATCGCATCGAGCAGGCCTTCGAACGTCTCGCGCACGCGATTCGCGGTCTCGGTGACCTCGGCGTGCGACAGCTCTTCGCCGGTGATGCCCGCCGCTTGATTCGTGATGCACGAGATGCCGATCACGCGCGCGCCCATGTGCCGCGCGACGATGACTTCGGGCACGGTCGACATCCCGGTCGCGTCGGCGCCGAGCGTCTGCAGCATCTTCACTTCGGCCGGCGTTTCGTAGGTCGGGCCGGGCATCGCGACGTACACGCCTTCTTGCAGCGTCGCGCCGGATTTCTTCGCGGCGACTTTCGCGAGCTCGCGCAGCTCGGCGGCGTACGCGCGCGTCATGTCGGGAAACCGCGGGCCGAGGCGATCGTCGTTGGGGCCGCGCAGCGGATGGTCGCGCAGCAGGTCGAGGTGATCGCGGATCAGCATCAACGTGCCGGGTGGCCACGCCGGGTTGAGCCCGCCGGCGGCGTTGGTGACGATCAAGACCTTCGCGCCGAGCGCGATCAGCACGCGCGCCGGAAACGCGACCGTCGCCGCGCTGTGGCCTTCGTACATGTGCACGCGGCCCTGCATCGCGACGCAGCGCGCACCGCCGCGCTCGCCGATCACGAGCTTGCCGTTGTGGCCGACGACGCTCGAGCGCGGGAAATTCGGGATCTCCGAGTAATCGATCTTCGTCGGGTTCGCGAGGCTATCGGCGAACGCGCCGAGGCCGCTGCCGAGGATCAAGCCGACGTGCGGCGGCGTCTTCACGCGCGCGCGGATCGCCGCGACGGCTTCGCCGATCTGATCGTAGAGCCCGGTCGTCATCGCAGGACCTCGAGGATGCGCGTCGTCGGTGCAACCGCGTCGCCCATCACGAACGCGCGCTCGATCATCGCGCGGGCATCGGCGACGCGCGAATCGCTCGCCGGCATCGCGTGATGCATCACGATCTGCGGCGGCGCGCCGGGCTCGACGACTTCGCCGACGTACGCGTCGACGACGAGGCCGGCCGCCGGATCGATCGCGTCTTCTTTCGTGCGCCGGCCCGCGCCGAGCACGAGCGCGGCGATGCCGAGCGCTTCGGAGTCGATCGACGCGATCGTGCCGGGTGGCAGCGCGATCTCGGTGCGATGCGGCGCCTTCGGCAGCACGCTGCCGGGCGAGTCGCACACGCGCGGGTCGCCGCCTTGCGCCGCGACGACCTTGCGGAAGACGTCGAGCGCGCGGCCGTCTTTGAGGGCTGCTTCGATCGCCGCGCGACCTTCGTCCGGCGTGTTCGCGACGCCGCCGAGCACGAGCATCTCGCCGCCGAGCACGTGGACGAGCTCGCGCGTGTCGCTCGGGCCGCCGCCGCGCAAGATCTCGATCGACTCGCGGATCTCGAGCGCGTTGCCGATCGTGCGGCCGATCGGCGCGGACATATCGGTCAGCACGCACGTGATCCTCTTGCCGGCACGCGTGCCGATCGCTCGCATCAACGCGCACAACGCGCGCGCGTTCTCGATCGTCTTCATGAACGCGCCGGTGCCGACCTTGCAGTCGATGACGAGGCCGTCGATGCCCTCGGCGAGCTTCTTCGACATGATCGACGACGCGATCAACGGCAGCGATTCGACCGTCGCCGTGACGTCGCGTAGCGCGTAGAGCCGCTTGTCGGCGGGCGCGATCTTCGACGTCTGGCCGATCAAGCACACGCCGAGCTCGTCGACGAGCTGTGCGAACCGCTCGGCGCTGAGATCGACCTTGAAGCCCGGAATCGACTCGAGCTTGTCGAGCGTACCGCCGGTGTGGCCGAGCCCGCGGCCCGACACCATCGGCACCGCGACGCCGCACGCCGCGACGGCCGGCGCGAGCGGGATCGAGATCTTGTCGCCGACGCCGCCGGTCGAGTGCTTGTCGATCTTCGCGCGCTTGATCCGCGACAGATCGAGCACGTCGCCCGAGCGCGTCATCGCATCGGCCCAGGTCGCGAGCTCGCGGTCGTCGAGCCCGCGCCAGAAGATCGCCATCAACATCGCGGCGACCTGGTAATCCGGGATCGAGCCGTCGGTGACGCCCGCGACGAACGCGCGGAGCTCGGCGTCGGCGAGCTCGCCGCCGTCGCGTTTCTTGCGGATGAGCTGGACGGGGAGCATCACGCCGTTCCGAGGATCGCGACGATCGCGGCGCTCGCGATCACGGTCATGCCGGCGCCGAGCGCGTACCAGCGCCGGCGACGCTCCGGCGGCAGCCGCATGCCCGAGACGACGACGCCGAGCCCGATGAAGCCGAGCAGCGCCGCGACACCGCACAGCACCACGAGGCCGATCGGAAACACGTCGCGGTGCATCAGTAGCCCTTTGATTTGCCGTCGCTCGTCTTGGTCACGATCGCGATCGACGCGCTCGTGCCGAGCCGGGTCGCACCCGCCTGCGCCATCTTGATCGCATCTTCGGCGCTGCGCACGCCGCCCGACGCTTTGACGCCGAGCTCGCGGCCGACGATCGACCGCATCAGCTGGACGTCTTCGACCGTCGCGCCGCCTTTGCCAAACCCGGTCGAGGTCTTGACGAACGCGGCGCCGCCGAGCTTGGACAGCGAGCTCGCGATGATCTTCTCTTCCTGCGTGAGCGCGGACGTCTCGAGGATGACCTTCACGGCCGCCGGCGCCGACGCTTTGACGACGCGGCAGATATCTTCGAACACGGTCTCGTAGTCTTTCGACTTGAGCGCGCCGATGTTGATCACCATGTCGATCTCTTGCGCGCCGGCGCGCACGGCGTCGCGCGCCTCGTACGCCTTCGCGGTCGGCAGCATCGCACCGAGCGGAAAGCCGACCACGGTGCAGACCATCACGCCGGAGCCGGCGAGCAGCGACTTGCACAGCGGCACCCAGGTCGTGTTCACGCACACGGATGCGAAGTGATATTTGCGCGCTTCGTCGCACAGCTTGACGATCTCGTCGCGCGTCGCTTCGGGCTTGAGCAGCGTGTGATCGATCAGCTTCGCGAGATCGGCCGGCACGTCGCCGACGCCGGGCGCGGCGCCGACGCGCACGAGGCCGACCTCTTCGGCGGCTCGCACGCTCCACGGCCGGCGCACGACGCACGAGCCGCAGCTCGCGCAGTCTTCGCCGGGAGCCGAATCGTCGTCACACGCGCCGCGATCGCGCGGCAACACGTTGAGCTTCGCGCGGGGCTGGCCGACCAGGCGCTCTTGGACGCGCTGGGTGATCAGCTCGACGAGACGATCGACTTCCGACATGCCGGCCGAACTATAGGTCTTTTGCGACCCGAAACGACACGTCGCGCTGCGGATTGTCGGGTCTAACCAGGGTCTTGCCGTGTTGCCGGACCGTGCGCTTACCCTCCGGCGATTCCACCCATTCGAACGTGCCCGGATGCGTGAGCACGCCCGGCGTGACGCTCGCGGCGTCCCATTCGTCGGCGCGCAACAGTCGGCCGGCGCGCGTCTTCGCGAACGATCGCGCTTCGTCGTAGCTGACGTCGATCGCCGGATCGGTCGGCGCGCCGGGCTGCGTGTGATCGCCGAACACGGTTTGATATGCGGCCGCGGTGACCGGCTCGGCGTCGACGTAGAACCATGGCGAGCCGTCGGAGCGTTTGACCAGGATCATGCCGGCCGGCGCGTGTTGCGCCGAACCCGAGCCCGAGCCCGAGCCCGATGGCGACACCGAGAGCGATGCCGAGCCCGAGCCCGAGCCCGAGCCCGATCCCGACGTCGTCGTCGCCGGCTTCTGCGGTGGCGTGTCCTCGCGGCCCAAGTACGTGACCAAGCCGGCGACGAACAGCGCGATCGACGCGAGCGTCACCATCAACAGCCACACCGGCAGCCCGCTGCGCGGCGGCACGATCGGCTCGTCGTCGATGTTGCTGTACGCCGCCGGGCTCGCGACCGGTGACGGCAGCGGCGCGCTGGGACCGGAGAGCTGGATGTTCGGCCGCGATCGTTCGCGCGTCGTCGCGACGATCTCCGGCACCGAGCCCGGATCGAGCCGCGCGAGCAGCTGCGTGACCCGCGCGACGAGCTCCGAATACGACGGTCGCTCGTCGGCCGACTTCGACATCAGCTGCAGCGCCAGCTGCGCGAGCTCCGGGTCCGCGTTCGGGTTGCGCTCGCGCGCGTCGGGCGGCGGGTTGCGCAAGTGCCGCGCGACGACCTTGAGATATTTGTCGTCGGCGGGCCGGCCCGTGCGAAACGGCGGCACGCCGGTCAGCAAGTAATACAGCGTGCCGCCGAGCGCGTAGATGTCGACGCGCTCGTCGATCGCTTCGCCGCGCGCCTGCTCCGGCGCGATGTAATCGGGCGTGCCGACGACGACGCCCATCGCCGTCAACGCCGGCTCGCCGCTGGTCGGCTCGACGGGTTTCGCGAGCCCGAAGTCGGTGACCTTGACCTTGCCGTCGGGCAAGCGCACGAGGTTCGACGGCTTGACGTCGCGATGGATGAGGCCGGCCTTCGACGCCGCCGACAGTCCCTGCGCCGCATCGAGCACCGCGTGCGCGGCCTCGAGCGCGCTCAGCGGGCCTTGTTTCTCGACCGCGCTGCCGAGATCGATGCCGTCGAGAAACTCCATCGCGATGTACGGCCGATCGTCGAAGCTGCCGGTCGCGAACACTTGCACGACGTTCGGGTGACTGATCGCGGCGACCGCGCGGCCCTCGCGGACGAACCGCTTGCGCAGCTCGGGGCTATCGCGATGCTTCTCGCTCAGCAGCTTGATCGCGACGCGGCGCTCGAGCCCGGTATCGACCGCGCGAAACACTTCGCCCATCGAGCCGGCGCCGAGCTGGCCCTCGACGCGATACGCACCGAGGATGGTGCCCGGCGTGGGGTTCGGCACGGCGTAATCCTATCTCAATCGCGCTGCGGGCCGTCGCTGCGGTGCGACAGGTTCTCGAAGCGCGTGAAGCGACCTTCGAAGTGCGTCTCGACCGTGCCGGTCGCGCCGTGACGGTTCTTGCCGAGGATCACTTCGGCGATGTTCGGGTTCTCGGAATCCTTGTTGTAGACGACGTCGCGATAGATGAAGAGGATCACGTCGGCGTCCTGCTCGATCGCGCCCGATTCGCGAAGGTCGCTGAGCTGCGGCCGCTTGTCGGTGCGGTTCTCGAGCGAGCGGTTGAGCTGCGATAGCGCGAGCACCGGGCACGACAGCTCCTTCGCCAGGCTCTTGAGCCCGCGCGAAATCTCGCTGATCTCCTGCTCGCGCGACGCCTTCGCGGCCTGCGGCGAGCCGCGCATCAGCTGCAAGTAGTCGATGACGATGAGGCCGCACTTCTTGCCCGAGCCGTCGCGCGGGAACAGCGACGGATCGCTGCGGAACCGGCGCGAGCGCGCGCGAACCTCGCGCAGCGACAGCGCGGGCGTGTCGTCGATCAAGATCGGCGCCTGCGAGATCTGGCTCGCAGCCGCGGTCAGGTTCGACATGTCCTGGCGCTGCAGCTGGCCGCGGCGCAGCGCCGACGAATCGACCTTGGCTTCGCTGCACAGCATGCGCTCGGCGAGCTGCGTCGAGCTCATCTCGAGCGAGAACACGAGCACCGGCCACTTGCCGCTGATCGCCGCGTTCTGCGCGAGCGACATCGCGAAGCTGGTCTTGCCCATCGCGGGTCGCGCCGCGAGGATGATGAGCTCGGTCGGCTGCAGGCCGGCGGTCTTGCCGTCGAGATCGTCGAAGCCGGTCGGCACGCCGGTCACGCCACCCGGACTCTTGAAGCGCTCGTCGAGCGAGCTGAACACCTTCTTGACCAGCGACTTCATCGCCTCCGGTCCCGACTTGTCCTTGCGCTGCGTGACCTCGAAGATCTTGGCCTCGGCGTCGTCGAGGTAGTCGCGTACCTCGAGGCCGTCTTCGAAGCCTTTTTCGGTGATCTCGGTCGACGCCAGGATCAGCTTGCGCGCCTGTGAATGGTCGCGAACGATCTCGGCGTAGGTGACGACGTTGTCAGCCGTCGGCACGCGCAGCGCGAGCTCGCCGATGAACGCGATGCCGCCGATCGCGTCGAGCTTGCCGCTCTTCTCGATCTCGTTTTCGAGCGTGACGACGTCGATCGGCTTGGCGACCGCTTCGAGGTTGCGGATCGCCTCGAACACCACCTTGTGGCGGTGATCGTAGAAGTCGTCGAGCTCGACGCTCTCGAGCTGCAGCAACACCTCGTTGCGCAGGATGACGCCGCCGAGGATCGAAGCCTCGGCGTCGACGTTGTGCGGTAGCACTCGCCGATCACGCGCCATCAGCTGAGTCTACTCGGGAGCTCTGACGACTACTTGTCTTTGCCGACGACCCAGAACTTGAGCGTCGCGGTAACTCCCGCGGACAGCTTGATCGGCACTTCGTACTTGCCGAGTGCCTTGACCGAGCCGTCGAGCTGGATCCAGCGATGGTCGATCTCGACGTTCGCCTTCTTCAGCTGCTCCGCGATGTCGCGCGACGTCACCGAGCCGAACAGCTTCTCGTCCTCGCCGACCTGACGCTCGAACTGCAGCGTCATGCCGTTGATGCGAGCGGCGATTTCGGTCGCGCTCGCGAGGTCCTTGGCGACCTTGCGGGCGATCACGGCCTTCTCGTGATCGAGGCGGTTCTTGTTCGTCACCGTCGCGCTGACGGCCATGCCGTGCGGCACGAGGTAGTTGCGGCCGTAGCCCGGGCGCACCGAGACGAGCTCGCCGGCCTTGCCGAGGTTCGCAACGTCTTGAGTCAAAATGATCTGCATCGCCATGACGAGCTCCTCTTAATCCCCGGTCACCGAGAAGGGCAGGAGCGCGAGCATGCGCGCGCGGCGCAGTGCCGTCGAAATCGTGCGCTGCTGACGAGCCGATGCGCCGCTGAGCCGGCGCGGGATCATCTTGCCGCGATCGGTCACGAACGAGCGCAGCACCTGCGGGTTCTTGTAATCGACCTTCTGGAAAATCTCGTCGGACAACAGCTTGCGGCGCTGGGCACCGCGACCTTTGCCGCCGCGGCGGTCGTCGCCATCGCGATCGAGACCTTCTTCAGCCGGGTCGTTCATACGCATGGTCATGGCTTACTCCTTGTCCTTCGGTTCGGCCGGAGCCGGAGCCGGATCCGCAGCCGGTGCTGCCGCTGCAGCCGGCACGCCCGTGTAGTCGGCATAGACGTCTTCGTTGTCGTCGTCGTCGTCGTGGCCGGCGTCGTCGCTGCCGCGCGAGAGGAACAGATCCTCTTCGTCGGCGGCGGTCTGCGCGGCCTTGTCGTACGAGGTCTCGTCGATCTCGCTCGGACGCGCGCCGATGTCGATGTCCTCGTCGACCTTGACCGTGAGGTAACGGATCACGTTGTCGAGCATGCGCAGGTTGCGCTCGCACTCCTCGACGACACCCGGCTGCGCCAAGTACTGCCAGTAGAGGTAGATGCCCTTGCGCTCTTTGGCGACTTCGTAGGCGAGGCGGCGCTTGCCCCAGTTGTCGACCTTGATGACCTTGCCGCCCATGCCTTCGATCACACCCTTGATGCGGGTGTTGACCTCGGCGACGCCTTCGTTCGGCGTGTTCGGGCGGAGGATGTAAATCGTTTCGTATTCGCGCGACGTGTTGGGCGTGTCGCGCATCGACTGCAGACGTGCCATGTGCGGTCCTCGTGGGTGTGAAGCCCCTGTTGGCTCAGGAGCGAGGTAACGGAAGAGCGGGGTCTATATCACGTCGCCGCTAAACTGGAACGGCCGTTGTGCTGATTCATCGCGACGGTGACGCCCTTCGCGAGGACGGCCAAAACGTCTTCGCAACCCGCCGAGATCACGGCCGCGAGCTGCGCGGCTTGGTGCTTCGGAAAATCCGCCAGGACCCAGCTCGCGGCGTCTTTGCTGCCCGCTGGCTTGTTCGGATCGCGGCCGACGCCCATGCGAATTCGCACGAAGTCGGGCTTGCCGAGCTGCTCGATGATCGAGCGCAGCCCGTTGTGGCCGCCGTGGCCGCCGCCGGCCTTGATACGGACGATGCCGAAATCGAGGTCGATCTCGTCGTGGACGACGATGATCTTCGCGAGCTCGACGCCGTGAAAATCGGCCGTGCGCTGCACCGCGAACCCCGAGAGGTTCATGAACTCCTGCGGCTTGAGCAGCACGGACTTCGTCGCAGGCGAGCCGAGCATGCCCGTCGTCGCTTCGCCGCCGAGCTTGTTCGGCTTCCACGCGGCCAAACCCGCGCTGCGCGCGAGCTCGTCGACCACGTGAAAGCCGATGTTGTGACGGTTGTGCTCGTACTTCGAGCCCGGATTGCCGAGGCCGACGACGAGCCAGGTCATGACGAGAGTTACTTCTTGGCGGCGGGCTTCGCAGCCGGAGCCGCTTTGCCGGCCGGAGCCGCGCCCGCGGCGGGCTTGCCGCCCGCAGCCGGAGCCGCGCCTGCAGCCGGAGCCGCGCCGGCAGCCGGAGCCGCGCCAGCAGCCGGAGTCGCGCCTGCAACGGCGCCCTCGGTGCCAGGAGCCGCAACCTCGACGACCTCTTCTTCCGGCTTCGCGCAGGTCACGACCGCGAGGTCGCGGTTCGTCACGCTGATGACGCCGGCGGGCAGCGCGATCGTGGAGACGTGAATGACGTCGCCGATCTCGAGCGGCGAGACGTCGACGCTGAGCTTGACCGGAATGTCGTTCGGCTTCGCGCGCACCGCGAGGGCGCGCAGGACGATGCGGATCTGGCCGCCGTCGATCGCGCCTTTCGGCTTGCCGGTGAACTCGAGCGGAACCTCGGCGAGCACTTCCTTGTTCGGATCGATCGCGAGCAAGTCGACGTGCGTGATCTCGCGGCGCACGACGTCGATCTGGTAGTCCTTGACCAGCGCGTGCAGCTTCGTCGGCGCGTTGCCGCCTTCGACCGTCAGGTCGAGGACCGTGTTCTGCTTGCGAACGGGATCGAGCGCGGCGCGCAGCGCCTTGACGTCGACGACGATCGACAGCGGCTCGATCTTGCCCGACGGCGATGCGCCGTAGCACACGCCCGGGACCTTGCCCGTTGCGCGCAGCTTGGTGGCGGCGCCTTTGCCCGAGGAGTTACGCAGCGAAACGGAGAGCTTTCCGACTTCCATGTCTATCTCTCTTCCTTACACGAACAGCGAGCTGATCGAATCGCCGTGGTGAATGCGTTTGATCGCCTCACCGAGAAGCCGGCCGACGCTCTTTACGCGAACTTTGGTGCACTGCTGACCCGCTTCGCTCAGCGGGATCGTGTTGGTCACGATCACGTGGGCGAGCGGAGAATCTTCGATGCGCTGGACCGACTTGCCCGAGAACACCGGGTGGCTCGCGCACGACGAGACGCTCAACGCGCCCGCGTTCATGATCGCGGTCGCGGCCGAGGTCAGCGTGCCGGCGGTATCGATAATGTCGTCGACGATGACGGCTTTCTTGCCGCGCACGTCGCCGACGATGTTCATCACTTCGCTGACGTTTGGCGCCGGACGGCGCTTGTCGATGATCGCCAGGCTCGCGCCGAGCCGCTTCGAGAACGCGCGTGCGCGCTCGACGCCGCCGGCATCGGGCGACACGACGACGCACTGCTCGCCCTGAAAGCCGAGGATGCGCAGCTCTTCGATCAGCACCGGCATCGCGAACAAGTGATCGAACGGAATGTCGAAGAAGCCTTGGATCTGACCGGCGTGGAGATCCATCGCGAGCGCGCGATCGGCGCCGGCGGCGGTCACGAGGTTCGCGACGAGCTTCGCGGTGATCGGCGTGCGCGGCTTCGCTTTGCGATCCTGCCGCGCGTAGCCGAAGTACGGAATGATCGCGACGATCGAAGCCGCCGACGCGCGCTTGAGCGCGTCGATCATGATCAGCAGCTCCATCAGCGACTGGTTCGGCGGCGAGCAGGTCGACTGCACGACGAAGCAGTTCACGCCGCGGACGTTCTCGCCGACCTCGACGTAGATCTCGCCGTCCGAAAAGTGCGTGACATCGCACCGGCCAAGGGGGATTTCGACGAACTTGCAGATCTCTTCCGCAAGTGCGCGATTGGCGTTACCCGTGAAGATCGATAGCGACTTCAGCACGGTGGCGGCTCCGTAAAGGAACCGGCGATCTACCGTTGTTTGAGCCGCAGGTCAATCCCTGCGCGGTTGGGCCATCAGCTGGTCGACTTCAGCCTGCGACACCGGCTCGGCCTCTTCGATCAAGAGCACCGGAATCCCGCCCTCGATCCGGTAGCGCAATCGCGAGCCTGGGCACAGATAGAAGCCCTGATCGGCGAACAACACGAGCGGGAGCTTCGACTTCGGGCAGACCCAATCCACGGCTGCGTTGGTAACACGGCGCGAGGGAGCCGAGCGAAGCCGGCCGAAACTGAAAAAGCCCTCCGCGTGGAGGGCTTTCGAGTCGACGTGGTCGGCTAGCTCACTTGGGCGTGGTCACGGGACCCGCCGGTGCGGGCGTCGGCGCCGGTGCCGGTGCCGGCATCGCTGCCGCGCCACCGCTATCCGGGCCGCTGATCAGCTTGAACTCGACGCGGCGGTTCTTGGTGCGCGCCGCGTTGAGCTTCGCGCCCTTGAGGCCCGTCGGATCGTCGATGGGAATCGTCGGGCCGTAGCCCTTCGCGATCAGACGGCTGTCTTCGATGCCGCCTTTGACGAAGTACGCCTTCACCGACTCGGCGCGCGCTTGCGACAGCGCGGTGTTGTCGGCGTACTTGCCGCCGTGGCCCATCGGCTGGTCGTCGGTGTGGCCCTGGATCTCCATCTTGAGCTCCGGGAACTCCTTGAGCACCGCGACGGCCTTGTCGAGCGTGCTGTTCGACGCCGGCAGCAGGTCCGCCGAGTTGACCTTGAAGTTGATGCCCTGGATGACGCCGGTGAACTTCTTCACCTTCTCTGGGATTTCATCGGGGCAACCGTCGGCGTCCTGATAGCCGTTCTTCGTCTCGGGCTGGTCCGGACACTTATCCTGCGTGTCGGGGATGCCGTCCTGATCGTTGTCCGGATCGGGGCAGCCGTCGGCGTCTTGGAAGCCGTCTTTATCTTCGGGCTCGTTCGGGCACTTGTCGTCTTTGTCCGGGATGCCGTCGTTGTCGTTGTCCGGATCGGGGCAACCGTCGGCGTCTTGAAAGCCGTCTTTGTCCTCCGGCTCGTTCGGGCACTTGTCGACATCGTCGGGGATCCCGTCGCCGTCGGAGTCCTTCGGGCCGGCCTTCGCGGCTTCTTTGCGCCCGAACTCCTTGTAGATCGAGAGCAGCACTTCCCAGTCGACCGTCGGACCGTCGCTCGACGAGCTCGGCGGGAACAGGATGCGACCGTCGACGCGGAGGCCCCAGCCGTTGTCGACGCGATACTTCGCGCCGATGCCGGCGTAGAGCTCGGCGTCGGTATCTTTCGCGATCACGCCCTGGTTGGCGCTGCTGACGACCTGCATCGCGCCGCCGCCGCCGAGGACGAACGGGATCAGCTTGCGGGTCGGATCGCTGGCGCCGAACTGGAAGATCACGTGCGCGCGATAAAGGATGTTCCAGACGTCGAACACCTCTTGGCGCGATTCGCTCGGGATCACGCCGAACTCGCCTTCGACACCGATGATGTCGGTAAACATCACGCCGACGCGGATTCCGAACAGTGCCGAGTTGCGCTCTGAAGGAGCGTTCGAGACGTCCGGTACACCGAGCTCGTTGGTCGAGCTGAAGACGTGAACACCGGCCGTACCGCCGATTTCGATCGACGGCTGAGCGCTTGCGACCGACGCAGTGGCCGCGATTCCGCCCGCGGCGAGCGCGGTCACGAGCGAAGGACGAACGAGGCGAGTCATGAGTTCTCCAAATAGTTGGCAATGCTTTTTTAACTCTGAGTCGCCATAGATATCCAGTTCTTGCGCCACTTTTGCGCACCAAGTGGTGCGATGTCGCGATCTAACCGCGGGCCTTGCCCTCGAAGAATCCTCGGTCGACTCTGAGTCTATTTGGGATTCGATCCCGCCTCGCTCGCACGAGCTCGCGCGAGGCCGAATACCGCAACCTGAACGACGGCGGTACATCGACGGTACGAGGCAGGTAGAGCGTCGCGCACGCCGGACCGCCGCCGGCCTTGCCGAACAGCTCGAACAGCGGCACGCGATGGACGCCGAGCCCGAGCCGATCGATCGCGGCGATGAACGCCGGCGACACACCGTCGGGCACGAGCACGCCGCTCGCGACCTGGCGCGAATTGCCGGCGTACTCGTCGACCGCGTCGTGTTTGTCGATCGCGATGATCCGATCGGCGCCGAGCGCGCGCGCGACGAGCTGCGCGCCATCGCCGTAGAGCCCGCCGGCGTAGTGCACGAGCACGGGCGAGCGATTCGTGGGGCGGGCCCCGAAGTGGACGGTGTCGCCGTGAAAGTGCGGATAGACCAGCTCGGCGTAGATCCGCGCGCTCTCGGGCACGCCGGCGTGGTCGGCGGCGAACGCGACGCCGTCGCGCGTGCTGCGCGAGCTTTTCGGCGTCGTGTCGGCGTCGTAGTGTCCCGGCACGGCATACGTCAGCACGACGCGATCGCCGACGGTCGCGACATCGGCCATGCCTTCCCAGCGGTGCGGGTTGTCGGCGATCGACAGCGACAGCTTCGTCGCATCGGCGATCTCGCCGAGCAGCTCCTTATAGTAGGTGGCCTCGACCAGGCGATGCGCGAGCATGTTCGGCATCACCGCGCGGAGCTGGTT
>DASXEF010000980.1:0-3084 GCA_036490255.1 Kofleriaceae bacterium | reverse complement strand
GATGAACCGCGGCGCTTCGTGCGGGTCGGGTTCGCCGAGCGCCTTCGCGAGGCCCCAATCGATCAGCATCGTCTCGCCGAGATCGCCGACGAGAATGTTCGACGGTTTGACGTCGCGGTGCACGACACCGCGCTCGTGCGCGTGCGCGACGGCGTTCGCCGCGGCGACCATGTGCGGCAACAGCGCGAGCCGATCGGTGAGCTCCGGCAGCTTGCCGACGAGCTCTTCGAGCGGCCGGCCGCCGATCTTGCGCATCACGTAGAACGGCGCACCGATCGGCGTCGTGCCGGCGTCGTGCACCGGGACGATCGACGGATGCTCGAGCCGCGCGGTGATTCGCGTCTCGCGCTCGAACCGCTTGACCGAGTCGGGATCGCGCGACAACGCCTCTTTGAGCGCCACGGTCCGGCCGAGCACGAGATCGGTCGCTTCGACGACGCGGCCCATGCCGCCGCGCGCGATCTCGACGGAGAGCTCGTAACGCCACGGCGGCGGCAATTCCGGCGGCGCGCCGAGAATCACGTCGCTCGCCGGCACGATCGTCTTCTCGACGCTCTCGGCCGGTGCGTGATCGGCGAGCGTCGGCATCTCGCTCGCCGGTGACGGCACCGCGCCACGCGGCAGTTGCATCGTTCCTAACGGCTTGTCGCCGTCATCCGCCACGCCGCGAGTATCTCACGGAGACAACACGTCGCGCTTGACCGCGCGCACGAGCGCCCACGTGAACAACAGCCCGATCACCGCGAGCGCGATCGTGACCGGCATGACGTACCAGTAATCGGCCGGTCGCTCTTCGGCGAGCAGCACGAGCGCACCTGCCGGCACGCCACGCGCGACGTACGCGCCGACGAGATCGAGCTGCGCGTCGGGAATGACTTTGTCCTTCGTCGGAATGCCGGTCGGCGACGCGGCGAGCGCCGACCACGTCGTCTCGTAGTGCGTCGTCACCGGCTCGACGCGCGCGCCCCATAACTTCGCCGTCTCGAGCTTCGGCGCGACCGCATCGGCGCCGGCGAGCACGTGAAACCGCACGACGTCGCGCGTCGCTTCGGGCGTGCCGTTCGCCGGAATTCCCGCCGCGACGAGCGCGAGCGCCCAATCGCGCGGGGTCGGCAGTTTGCCGCCGAGCGAGCCGATCACCGTCGACGAATCGGGATCGACGACGTCGAACGCGAGCTTGTCGGTCGGCTGCAGCGCGATCGTGTCGCCGTTGATCGTCTGCACGCTGTTCGACGCGACGCCGGCGTGTAGTGCAGCGACCGTGACGAACACCGGCCGCGGATGATCTTTCGCGAACGCTTCGACCGCAGGCGCGAACGGCATCGCCGACAGCTCGCGCAAGCGGCCCGCGTACGTGCCCGTCGCGGCCGGATCCCAACCATCGCCGGAGACCGCGAGCCACACGTGCTCGCCGGTGCCGCGCACCGGCACGATGCGCACGCCGAGGCTGCCCTTCGTCGTGGTCGCGCGGATCGCGTTCGAATATTCGGGCTCGACGCCGGTCAATTCGACGAAGTGATCGTGCGCGACGTGGTCGCCGAGCACGTCGGCGATCTGGACGCGCTCGGGTGATTCGCCGCTGCCCGCGAAGCGCCGATCCGGCGTGAGCCGCACCAGGAACAAGCCGCACAAGAACACCAAGCCCGCGGAGGCGACGAGGCTGATCTTCGGCCGCGCGCGCTTGAGCTTGATCAGATCGGGATCGATCTTGTCTTTCGCGATCGGAGCGCCGGGATCGTCGTCGGCGGCTTGCGAGGACTGGATCGGGTCGGCCATGACTGAAGCGACGGGCATCGTATCCTCTCGATCGACACCGCGCCACTCGCCTCGGTTGCGACGAATTTCGCCTAGGTAGGCCGCCGTAGGTGGCCTGATTCACGGGCCTGATTCACGGGCCTGATTCACGGATTGTCGCGCCGGCGCGCCAGCAGCATGGCGAGCTCGTCGATCGGTATCCCGGCACCGCGATCTTCGAGCCAGTCGCCCAGCACCTCGAGCTCGGGCGTGGTCGGCGACGCGGCGCCGTGCTTCGCCAGCAAGGCCGTCGCGCGATCGGCGAGTACGCGGCCTTCATCATCGGCGGAGATCAACCGCAGCGTCATGCTCAGCAGCTGCGCGCGCGCGTGGAGATCGTCGATCGGCGGCGACGCCGCCGCCCAGCCTGCCGCGAGCTGACGACACGCGGCCTCGTCGCGCTGCGCGCGGTGATCGCGAATCGCGCGCACGACCGGCGCGGCGTACGCGAGCTTGACGCGAAAATTCACGAGATAGCGTCGCGCGATCACGATGGCGATGCGACGCTTGCTGACGCGATGGTGACCGATCACGCGCAGTCGCTCGCCGCCGCTGCCTCCATCGATATCGAGACACCACAGCAGCGCGCCCGCCGAGAAATGGCGCGTGCCCGGTGAGCGCGTCCTGCCGAACGCCTCGGCGCGCACGTTCGCGACGACCGCCCACTCGGTATCTGCCACGGCCCGACCGTAAACCGAACGCGCGGCTCGTGGATCGAAACATCATGCGCTGGCTCGTGCTCGCGATGCTCGTCGGCTGCGCGCACGACCTGCCTCGCCTCGACGGTACGCAGATCTCGCGCGCCGACGTCGATCGCGCGGTCGCGGCGCAGATGAAGTCGCGCGCCGTGACCGGCGTCGGCATCGCGATCTTCGAGCACGGCGATCCGGTCTTCGTGCGCGCGTACGGCGAGCGCGACACCGAGCATCACTTGCCGCTGACGCCCGATTCGGTGATGACGGCGGCGTCGCTGACCAAAGCGGCGTTCGCGTATCTGGTGATGCAGCTCGTCGACGCGCACCAGCTCGAGCTCGACAAACCGATCCAGAGCTATCTGCCGAAGCCGCTCGGCGACTATCCCGACTACGCCGATCTCGCCGGCGATCCGCGCGTCGGCAAGCTCACCGCGCGGATCCTGCTCGATCACACGGCCGGGTTCGCGAACTGGCGCTGGCTCGAGGACGATCACAAGCTCGCGTTTCACTTCGAGCCCGGCGCGAAGTTCGCGTACTCGGGCGAAGGCATCGAGCTGTTGCAGCTCGTCGTCGAGACGATCACCGGCGTACCGCT
>DASXEF010000978.1:0-2154 GCA_036490255.1 Kofleriaceae bacterium | reverse complement strand
GGATCGCTCGAGTAGTACGAGAACGCGAAGCCGGGCGAGTGCGGCGCGAGCCGATCGAGCAACTCGTCGTCGAGCAACAGGCCGTTGGTGTAGATCTCGCGCAACTCGAACAGCGGCGCAGCTCGCTCGACGAGCTCCGGCAAGAACTTGCAGATCAGCGGATCGCCGCCGGTGAACTGGATGCGACGAAACTTCGCGAGATGCGCGTCATCGATGATCGCTTCGCACGCCTCGCGCGCGAGCGCGGCTTTCACGCTCGGGCTCGAATCGGCGTAGCAATGCACGCAGCGCTCGTTGCATGTACCGACGAGCTCGACGAACAGCGTATCGAAACCGTCGAGGCGAACCGCATCGAGTGCGGTGAGCGGCAGCCATGCGTGATCGCGCCACGACACCAACGCTGCGACGGCATCGTTCGATTTCGCCAACGCCTCGAGTCGGGGTGACACGCGGCCACTCGCGATCGCGGCCACATCCTCCGCGACGCGACCGTCGAACGAAGCCGACCATCCCGCCGCGTTCACCTCCGCGCGGCCGCCGCGCGGCAAGCGCACGATCGCGCCGGCACGCGGGATCAGATAACTCATTACAAGTTCGGGTTGCAGGGCGGGTGCGGGCGGCACGACTGCGACGGCTGGCACTGCGCCGGCGTACACGATCCCGGCACGCAGCCCTGCGTCAGCGACACGATGCCGATTACGATCGGCGGGACGTAGACGGCGTTCCGTAGCAAGCGACGTCGCGCCGCATCGATCCGCTCGTCATCGTTTGAATCGTCAGCCATGTCGCTTCCTCGTTACGGGGCCCAATCTAGCAGAACCCGGGGCTAAGGTAAGGGTATGTTGCCGGCAGTGGCCAAGATGTTCGCGCTCGTGCGCGATCTTTCGGCACGCCGCGAAGTGACCGAGATTGCTGTGTCTCGGTGGCTGGTCCAACGCCACAATCTCGCAGCCAGCGCGGCGCTGGCCGGCGTGTCTGAGCTGCGAGACGACCTCGCGACAGCGAGCGTGCGTTGGGCCGCAATTTCACGCGAGCTTCCAGCGCTCGTCACGAAGCTTCGCGATGCCGATGTGGGCGTCGCACCGATCAAGGGCGTGGCCTATGCGATGGGGCTGTATTCGACACCCGCTGCGCGCCCGATGACCGACGTCGATCTGTTGATCGACCCAGGTCACGACACGCGTGCGCGCGACGTGCTCGCACGCGCGGGTTTCGCGCTCGCGAACGACATTCCGCTGCACCACGCAACGATGTGGACGCGCGACGATCTGACGATCGATCTGCATCGCAACATCTTGCCGGTCGGCCGTAGCAAGATCGCGCTCGCCGACGTGTGGTCGCGCACGCGCGCGGGTTGGCCGACCGGCACACGCCGGCTAGAGCCGGTCGACGAGCTCGTATTTCACCTCGCGCACATGGCGCGCAATCGGTTGTCCGGCCCGCTGATCCAGGTCGTCGATGCAGCGCGATTGCTCGAGCACGCGTCGCTCGAAGCTGCGATGGCGCGCGCGGCCGAGTGGCGGATCGACGCAGCGGTCGGCGCGGCTGCATCGTTTTGCAGCTGGGTGCTCGGCGTGGCGTCGCGGCCCCGCCTGGCACCGTCCGACGACGCGATCGCGTTCGCGTATCAGATGCCAGCTCGACACAAACTCGTGTTCGATGTAATGACCGCCGGCTCGGCGAGGCAGCTCTTGGCGCGTGCTATCGGCGCGGGTTTTCAACGCTTCGCCACGAAGACGTGAACGCGCGAACCCGGCGATGCTACAAAGCCTGGGTGAACGTGCTCGGCCTCATCACGGCGCGCGGAGGATCCAAAGGTATCCCCGGTAAGAACGTCGCTCTGTGCGGTGGAAAGTCGCTGCTTGCGTGGACTGCTGAGGCGTCACTTGGTGCAGCGTGCGTGACACGCACCGTGATCTCGACCGACGACGCGCAGATCGCGGAGTGCGCGAAGTGTCTCGGTGTCGACGTGCCGTTCTTGCGCCCAACCGAACTCGCGAGCGATACGGCGACGTCGATCGACGTCGCGATCCACGCAGTGTCGTGGCTGTGCGAGCACGAGCGTTGGTCGCCAGATGTTCTCGTGTTGTTGCAGCCGACTTCGCCGCTCCGCGTGTCGCGCCATATCGACGAGGCGTTCGCGCTGCTCGCTGA
>DASXEF010000117.1:0-2729 GCA_036490255.1 Kofleriaceae bacterium | reverse complement strand
TGCCGGCGGCGAGCGCCTGCTCGGCGTGGGCGCGATGCAGACCGTCGGGCGTCGCGATGATGACCGCGTCGCTCGCGGCGATCGCGTCGTCGGGCGAGCACGCGCGTGCCGGCTCGAAGCCGACCGCTTTCGCGACGTCGCGCACGCCGACGGCCGCCCACGCGAGCTCGCCTGCGGCATGTAGCGCGGCGAGCGCCGTGGCGTGATGGCGGCCGGCATCGCCGGCGCCGATCAGCGCGACGCGGAGCACTTACTTGCTGTGACGCGTGCCGAGCTTGCCGGTGACGTGTTCCGAGCCCGACGGCGCGGTGAACGTCGGCTTGCTCGATGCGCCGAGCTTCTGCCACTTGTTCGCGACGAGCGGGCGCGCGACCTGCAGCGTCTGCATCGAGGTGCCGGGCACCGCGATCGCACCGACCGCCGCTTCGGCGCCGAACTGGTACGACGCCGGCATCGCGAATTGCGGGTTGACGACGGCGCCGCCGGCATCGGTCGGATCGATGACCGCGAGGAACTGACCGAAGATCGTGTTCGTCGCCTCGTTCTCCAGCGCCGAGAACGCGCCGTACGTGGAATCGTCGATGACGGCGAGCACGAACGACTCGGGCCCGTTCTGTCCCGCGAGCGTCAGCACATCCATGCCGCCGATCGGCGCGCCGACGGGCCAATCGAGCGCATTCGAACCCGCGGCGAGTGCGCCGGTCGTCAGGGTCGCCGTGTCGAGCTCGCCCGTACCGTCATCCGTCGTGTCCGAGCCGGCGAGGTGCGCCGCGACGTACGTGTTCGTGCCGTCGTACGCGAGACCAGCCGAGTAGAACGGCTCGTTGTCATCCGACGCGACCGACGTACCGAGGTTGGTGATCGCGCCGCTGGTCGTGTCGATCGACACGAGGCCTTCGGTGTCGGCCGTGATGTCGTAGCCGTAGCCGTAGAGCGTGCCGTTGATGTACTTGAGGTCGCGAACGAAGTAACCGTCCTGGTTCGCGTCGACCGCATCGCCGATGATCGTCATCGTCGGGCCGTTCGCGCCGACCGGGTCGAGCGTCGCGAGCTGCGAGACGCCGTCGACATCGCCGTCCGTGCCCAGGCCGGTGGTGACAGCCCACAGCGTGCCGGTCGCATCGAACGCGAGGCCGCCGATCGGATAGTCGACGCCGTTCGCATCAGCGATCGGACCGAAGTCGTAGGCGCTGGTCGAGAACGGATCGATCACCCACAGCTCGCCGCCGAACGATTCCTGGAACGCGCTGTTGGCGAAGTTGTCGCCGTCGGCCGCGAAGACCGCGTCGTAGTGGAACGGCGTCGTCGCGGTGCCGATGTTCGTGATCACGCTGACGGTCACGTTGATGTCGCAGAACGCCGGGATGACGCCGGAGATCTCGGTCGAGGTCGCGAGGACGATGCCCGCTTCGCAGTTCTGATCCGTCGTCTCGCCGAAGAACACGCCGAGGCTCGTGATGTTGTCGCCGTCGAATCCGGTGCCTTCGATCAAGAACGGGCCGCCGCCCATCACGCCGGCTTCACCCGGGCTGATCGAGGTGATCGTCGGCGTGCTGGCATCGCCGCCGCCGGTCGCGACGCACGTCGTGCCCTGCAGCATCGTGCCCGAGCCGCAGGTGTCGCCGCTGCCGCCGCTGCCGCCGCTGCCGGCTTCGCACACGCCGTCGACGAGCGTGGTGCCGTCACCGCACGTGACGTTGTTACCGTTGTTGCTGCCGCAGCCGACGAGCGCGGCGATCACTGCCACCGAGATCCGAATTCGCATATTGGCGCGTTGCTTCGCACGAGCGCGCGGCAGAAAGCAACAGTCGTTTTAGCGCTCCAACGAGAAAGTCTGCTCGCCAGACGTGACGCTGCCGGCGGAAATCTCGAGGCCCGGCGGACGTGCGATCCGCCACGCTCCGGTCGGCGAGCGGAGTAACGCCGCCCAGCGATTGCCGATGCGCAACGTCGCGCGCAACACGAGGTCGTCGCCGAGCGGCCCGGTCGCGCCTGGAGTCGCCGTCGCGATCACCGGGCGAATCGCCGGGCTACCCGGCGCGATCACGACGTAGTTGATCTCGACCCGCTCGCCGCGCTTGGGCTCGAGCACGCGCGCACCGCCGGGCACGCGAAACACCGCGCGGCGCTGGTGCGGCTCGATCAGGACGCCGACGAGAGATGTCGCGCCGGTGTCGAGCTGGGCGACGTTGGGGTGCTGCTCGCACGACGGGCCGCCGAGCGTGTCGAGCACGGCCTCGAGCACGCCGACCTCGCCGTGCAAGCTCGCTTCGACCCACGTATCCGCTGGGCACGTGTTGCGATCCTGGGTCTCGTCGGGCTCGAGCAGCCGGCGCGCCTCGCCCGGGTGCGCGCGGTTGATCTCGAGCCGCGAGCCGGCGTGGACGTGCGCGGCGATCACCGGATCGAGCTTCGTGTGCGGCTCGGCGACGATCCACACGCCGTGAGCTTCGATCAGCTCGAGCCGGAGCAGCGATGCGACGGCGACCATGGCGTCACGCGCGTTCGCGCGGTGTGCGCGGATCGTCAGCGCCGGCAATGCGTGACCGGGCGCGAGCACGTAGCTCGTGTTCGCGGCGTCGGCGAGCTCGCGCATGATGTCGGCGGCGGGCGCGTCGTAGCGCTCGAGCTCGACGGTGCCGGTCGTGCCGGATGCGAGCCGAACCGCGCCGGCGACGCGTGCGATCGCGTCGAACGCGGCGGGCAGCGACGCGTCTAACCGCGCGTCG
>DASXEF010000962.1:0-9576 GCA_036490255.1 Kofleriaceae bacterium | reverse complement strand
TCGCCGAGGTGAATCGCTGAAGCCGTCCGGGCGCTCCGTTGGCTTCGCTCTTCTACTTGATCGTCATCCGATGTGACGCACGAAGCGCAAGCAGTGATCATCAAGGCTTTCGATGGTCGCGTGACGTACTCTCCTGGCGTTCGGTCGACGACGAGGGTCGGCCCAGACGCCGCATTCCCAGACTACAGAAAGTGGTTGGGTGATGCTTCGGACGGTGGCCGTCGGGCCAACCGGACCCTCGCATCAGGTCGCAGACGCGTTCATCGTCGAGAAGAAACGCGTGGCAAAATTTTGCCGTGACCCAGCAGATCCAGGCCGACATGCCTGGATCACGACGGACGTAGGACTCGGCTAACTCGGCGAGACGACTGCAAGGCCACGTGACTCATTGTCTTTCGTGTGTCGTCTTCGTCAGGTTCGAGTCCTGCTGGGCGCGCGACCTAACCTGCGGTCGCCGCTCCGCTTGTCATGCGACGGTCGTCGCGAACCGTGGCAGGCGCACGGTGAAGCGGGTCTCGACCACGTCGGAGGCGACCTCGATCGTGCCGCCGTGCGCGACGACGACTTCACGCGCGATGTAGAGGCCGAGCCCCAAGCTGCCACCGGCCGAGCGCGCGTTGCCGCCCTGCTTGTACGGTTCGAACAGCAGCGACAGCTCGGCGCTCGGAATCGGTGGGCCGCCGTTGATCACGGCAAACACCGCGTCGTCGCCGTCGATCTTCGACTCGATGCGGATCGGCGTCTCGGCGGGGCCGTGTTGGAGCGCGTTGCCGAGCAGGTTCGAGATGACCTGGGCGATCCGATCGGCGTCCCAGCGACCGTCCTCGTCGCCGGCGTGACCGATGCGAATCAAGCGCGACGGCGACGTCACCTGAAATTCATCGGCGACGTGCTCGACGATCTCGCGCAGGTTCGTCGGGCGCGGGTTGATCGGGATCGTCGTGCCGATCCGCGCTTTCGCGAAGTCGAGCAGGTCGGTGATGAGCCGCGTGGCTCGATCCGCCGAACGCGTGACTCGGGCGAGCGTCTTCGCCGCGTGATCGTCGAGATCGCTCGTCGCCAGCAGCGAAACGCCGAGCGCGATCGCGTTGAGCGGATTGCGCAGGTCGTGACTGACGATTCCGATCAGGCGCTGCTCGTACTCGGATCGAACGCGCAGCTCCGCGACCGCGAGCTTCGCATCGTGCACGTCGGTGTTCGTGCCGAACCAACGCAGTACGCCACCATCGGGACCTCGATGCGCGGCCGCGCGACCGAGGTGCCAGCGATACTCGCCGTCGCCGCGGCGTAGCCGGAACTCGACTTCGTAGGGCTCGCCCGTCGTCAGTGAATGCGTCCATCGCTTCACGCACGTCTCGGCGTCGTCGGGATGCAACACCGAGAGCCAACCGTTGCCGAGGATCTCGGCGGCGGTGGTCTGAAAATACGTGACGACGCGATCGCTGACGTAGTCGAGCTGGCCGTCGGGCGTCGCCGTCCAGACCTGGACCGGAATCGACTCGATGATAAATCGCAGCTCCGCTTCCGCGCCATCGAGGTCGGTCCTCGCGAACGCGACCGGTTCGCCGCGGACGTCTTGGCTCTCCTGAACGATGAGCTCGACGTCGCCCGCCGCGTCGAGCAGCGGCACGTAGCGCACGGTCGATGCGCCGTCGGGCTTGCGCGTCGACAGCACGCGCTCGAGCGACGCGCGAACCAGCTCGACACGATCGCGCTCGAGATCGGCGAATACCGATCTGCCGACGATCTCGTCGAGCGTCGAGCCGGTCTTGCTCAGATAGGCGGCGTTCGCGGCGACGTATCGCAGCTCGCGATCGAGCACGACGAGCGCCGACGGCGTGCGGTCGAAGAACACGCCGAGGTCTAGTCGCGTCATTCGGTCACCTACCCACCGCCCCGTTCTTAGCAGGTTTGACGTCGTCGAGTCGATGGCACGGTTACCGGGGGTTTTCTGAGTGTTGGATCGCGATCAGTCTTCGACCACCACCGCTGGATCGCCGATCGACGCCCAGCTGTGTGCCGTCAACCACTCATCGGCCTGAGCGCGACGTTCGGTAACGATCGCGACGTCGACGACGTCATCGGGGGCCAGCGTCACGTCGCTGTCGATCAGCGAAAGCTTGTCGTTGCGTTCGACGAGTAACACCAGCAGTACGCCTTCCGGTGCGTCGGCGTACGACGGTCGCGGTTCGCGGACGACGTAACGCACGACCTCGACGTGGCCGTGTCGCCACCGCGAAATCCAAGCACTGAGGTCCTCGTGTCGGCCGAACAGCACGGTCGCTCCGACATCTTTGACCATCTCTGCGCTCACGCCGATTCCCGTCGGTTCGATCGCGACGAGTACGCGTGGTCCGAAGAAATCCTCGGTGACGTGTTGCGCGAATAGCAGATTGACACCTTCGTTACTCGTCACGGCGACGGCGTGAGTGCGCGCATCGACGCGCGAGCGTGCGAGCGTGCGAGCTTCGAGCCCGTTGCCGCTGATCACCTTGAGGCCGGCTTCTTGCGCGGCGCGGCAGTCGTCGGTGTCGTAATCGATCAGCTCGACGGGCTCGCCCGCCGCGGCGAGCCGCGTCGCGAGAAATCGTGCGAGCGGATTCGCGCCGAGAAACACGTAGCCGTGGTTGCTCGCGCGCCGCAGTCCGAGCAGGCGCGCCAACGGTCCCGCCGACAATCCCTGCAGCGTCACGGTGACCGCGATCACCATGAACACGAGCGCACGTAGCTCGACGCCGCCGGCGATGTGCGCTTCGCCGAGCTGATCGGCAAACAGGCTCGCGACGGCAGCTGCAACGATCCCGCGCGGAGCCACCCAGCCGAGAAATATTTTGTCGCGCACGCTCAACCCCGTGCCGAGCGTGCATACGACGACTTCGAACGGTCGAACGATCAAGCTCAGCGCCGCGACGACCACGAGCGCCGGCCAGCCGAGCGCCGCGACACTGGCGAGCCGAACGTCCGCCGCGAGCAACACGAAGAGCATGCCGATCAAGAGCACGGTGAGCTGCTCCTTGAACTCCGCGAGCTCGGACATGCGATGCACGCGCATGTTGCCGACGACCATGCCGGCGATCATCGCCGCCGGAATTCCGCTGTCGGAGATCACGGCGTGACTCAGCTCGTAAAACGCGACGGCGCTCGCGAGCGCGAGGATGTTCGCCATGCCGTGCGGCACGAGGCGCGGAACCCGTAGCAAGCCGCCGAGCGCGAGACCGCCGACCGATCCGATCGCAACTCCGACACCGAGGCGCTTGGCCGCGGTGAGCACGGCCTCGGCGACGTGACCTGTCGACGGCGACAACGCGACCTCGAGCGCCATGATCGCGGTCATCGCGCCGATCGCATCGATGAACACGCCCTCGGCTTCGAGGATGGTCGCGAGACTCGGCGCGAGTCGAATCCGCCGCACGAGCGGTCCGATCACCGTCGGCCCGGTGACCATGACGAGGGTTCCGAACAAGATCGAGAGCCGGATGTCCCAACCCATGATCAGGTGACACGCGAGCGTGCCGCCGACCGCTGTAATCAACGCGCCGAGCAACACGAGCCGGCGGATCACCTGCGCCTGTTTGCGCAGCCGTCCGACCTCGAGCCGCATGCCGCCCTCGAACATGATGATCGCGACCGCGAAGCCGACGATGCCGCTCTGCGCCGAACCGAGCTGCTGCGGCCGGATCACGTTCGCGATGTCTGGGCCGAGCGCGACGCCGGCACCGAGCAACACGACGATCCCCGGAATCAACACGTGGCGGCCGATCGCCTGCGCGACGACGCCGACCAACATCGCGAGCGCGAACACGAGCGGCGGCGAGTCGAACAACGTCACGCGTCGCTCGAGGTGTGAATGGCTCCCATCGGGCGTTGCAACGAGCCGTCGTTATACAGCAGCTCGTCGCGCGGCACGACGCCCGTCGAGCGCGCGATCACCCACCGACGGGCGTTGGTCTTGGCGACATTACTTTGTATACCAACGATATGGAGCGAGCTCCGCGGCGACGAGGTAAGCCCTTCGCTTGGCTCCCATTCCAAGACCTCGGCGCACTCGTCGAGAGCTTCAACCTGCGCCGCGTGTATTACTGGCTGCTGCTCGCAAGTCTCGTCGGGCTGGTCGCAGGGCTCGGTGCGCTTTCGTTCAAGTGGCTCACCGACGAGGTCATGTCGGTATTCTGGCCGCGGCTCGTATCGTTCGTTCCACCGAGCCCGGGCGGCGAGCCGAGCAGCCTGGTCGCGCACGGCCCGATTCGCGTCTGGGGTCTCGTCGTCGCACCGATGATCGGCGGCGTGCTCAGCGCGGTGCTCGTTTATCGCTTTGCGCCCGAGGCCGCGGGGCACGGTACCGATGCTGCGATTCGCTCGTATCACCGCGAAGGTGGTCGCGTTCGCTGGGTCGCGCCGATCGTCAAGTTGTTCGCGTCGGCGCTGACGCTGGGCTCCGGCGGCAGCGCGGGTCGCGAAGGCCCGATCGCGCAGATCGGCGCCGGCTTCGGCAGCGTGCTCGGCACCGTGCTCCATCTGTCCGAACGCGAGCGACGCGTCTTGCTGATGACCGGCGTCGGGGCCGGCATCGGTGCGATCTTTCGGGCGCCGTTCGCCGGAGCGATCTTCGCCGCCGAGGTGCTGTATCGCGAGCCCGACATCGAGGCCGAGGTGATCGTGCCGTCGCTGCTCGCGTCGATCGTGAGCTACACGGTGTACTGCGCGGTGCACGGGTTCGGTCACCTGTTCACGGGCACCACCGGATTCTCGTTCGCACATCCAACCGCGCTCGTGTGTTACGCGGCGCTCGGAATCGTGATCTCGTGCGGCGGCATCGCCTATGCGAGCCTGCTCGGCTGGACGACGCGGCGATTCCTCGGCTGGCGCCTGTCGAGCTACGCGAAGCCGGCGATCGGCGGGTTGCTCGTCGGTGTCGTCGCCGCCGCTGCGTACCTCGTGTCGCGCGATACGTCGGTGCTCGCCGTGATGGGCTCCGGTTACGGCACGCTCCAGAGCGCGGTCAGTGAAACCGGCGCCGCCGGGCCGACGATCGCGATTCTCGGCTTCGTCGCGCTCGGCAAGATGCTGACGACGTCGCTGACGATCGGCTCCGGCGGGTCCGGCGGTCTGTTCGGTCCATCGATGGCGATCGGCGGCTGTCTCGGTGCGGCGGTCGGCACCGTGTTTCATGCGTGGCTGCCGACGATCGTTCCCAACGTCGGCCCGTTCGCGATCGTCGGGATGGCCGGGTTTTTCGCCGGCGTCGCGAAGACGCCGATCTCGACGCTGTTGATGGTCGGCGAGCTCACCGGGAATTACGCGTTGCTCCTGCCGTCGATGCTCGTCGTGTGTCTCTCGACGATCATCGTGCATCGCTGGACGATCTACACCGAGCAGGTCAAGACACGCGCGGACTCGCCCGCTCATCGCGACGAGGTGTTGCACGATGTGCTCGCGGAGGTGACGGTCGGCGAGGTCGTCGGGTCCGAGCCGCGGCCACAGACCGTTCCGCCGGCGATGACGCTGCGCGAGGTCGCCAAGCTGTTCGACGAGACACCGCGCAATGCCATGCCGGTCGTCGCTGCCGACGATCAGTTCTGTGGCGTGATCACCGCGAACGCGGTGCGCGCCGTGCTGGCGGAAGATCCGGCGCGCGGCCTCGTCGTCGCGCGAGATTTTGTCGCGCCGAACGGTCCGAAGCTCGAAACGGGCGCGCCCGTCGCTCGCGCGCTCGAGTTGCTCGCGTTGCCGGACGTCGACGTCGTTCCGGTCGTGTCGGCCGACGGAGTGTTCCACGGCGTGCTCGACCGGCGCGCGATCCTCGGTGCCTATCGGCGGCGGATCGTGTCGCTGCTCGCGAACAGCGCGAACTGACCGCGTCCCGATCGCGAACGACCGATTCAAGCCAACGTCGATCGCACGAATCTGGCCGACCCGCCTGCGCACGCCTCGGCTGGCACATCCGCTGCAACACCTGCACGTGATGGCGATCAAGAGCTTCGTCAAGCGCCTCTACACCGAGGTCGTCGACGACGACATCACCGACGGTGCCGCGATGCTCGCGTATTACGCGGTGATGGCGATCTTTCCGATGCTCGTGTTCGTCGGCACGCTCGCGCTGCTGGTGTTACCTGCGAGCACGCTGCACCAGGGGCTGTCGATGGCGACCGAGGCGCTACCGCCCAGTGTGCGCGATCTGCTGAACTCGCGCGTCGACGCGTTGATCGACGGCGATCACACCGGGTTCGCGGCGCTGACGCTCGTGTTCGCGCTGTGGGGCGCGTCGCGCGGTGCGGTCGGCTTGCAGATCGCGCTCAACGGCATCTACGACAAGAAGGACACGCGGTCGTGGGTGCGTCGCCAGGCGATCGCGATCGGCACGACGATCGGCGTGGCGGTGCTCGCGATCGTCGCGCTGGCGCTGCTGGTCGTCGGGCCGTTCGTCACGCACAACGTCGCGAGCTGGATCGGCGGCGGCGACGCGTTCGAGCTCGCGTGGGATATCGGCCGCTGGGTCGGCGCCGGCGTGCTCGTGATGTTCGTGTGGGCGATCGTCTACAAGTTCTTGCCCGACACCGATGCGCCGTTTCGCGTGTTCACGCCCGGCGCGTTCATCGGCGTGCTCGGCTGGCTCGGGATCAGCGCGCTATTCGGGCTCTACCTCAGCCACTTCAATAGCTACGAAGCGACGTACGGCGCGCTCGGCGGCGCGATCATCTTCCTGCTGTGGTTGTGGCTCTCCGGGATCACACTGTTGTTCGGCGCAGAGGTTAACGACGTGCTCGCGGATCTACGTGCACACACGAGCGCAGCTGCAGCACAGCTCGCGAACCCCGACGAGCAGACCAAGCACGATCGCCCCGACGCGACGCCTGCAATACCGGTAATCCCGACCACAGCACAGCCGGGGCATCGTCCGAATGGTCACGCCGGATCTTCGTCGACTCGCTAGCTGATCACGCGACGTGTAGAATTTGCGGCCATGACAAAGCTGCTAGCTTGCGCGCTCCTCGTAGCGGCAAGCGGATGCCCGAATGTCTCCGCCGATCAGGGCGAAGGTCAGGGCCAATTGCCTACGACCGACGGTCCGACGGTCGAGTTCGATCCCGGCAACTCGATCATCCCGCTGCCGAACAACCTCGTGCTCAGCCCGACGACGGGCAAGGTCGCGCTGCCCGCACCCGCGTGCGAGTCGCCGGTCTCGCAAGCACTTCGCACCGGCGTGCTCAACACGCTCGACGGCTTCGGCACGTACGAAGCCTCGATGCAGGTGACGTTCACCGACACGATCGACGCCACCTCGCTGACGGGCAAGATCGTGATGTACGAGCGGATGAAGGGCACGACCGCGATCGATCCCGCATCCGCGACGCAGATTCCGCTCAAGCTGATTCCCGGCACGACGCTGCGGTTCGACGCCAGCGATTGCGCGACCCCGGCGACGATCAACTCCGTCACGATCGTGCCGGAGGTTCCGCTCGACGAGAAGAGCACGTACACCGTCGCGGTGCTGTCGGGCGTGCAGACGTCGGCCGGCTCGGCATATCTGCCGTCGTTCACCTGGGGCCTCGTGCGCCAGAGCGTCGATCCGGTGACGATCGATGCGAACGGCAACATCATCTCGAACTCGACGCCGCTCGATCCGACGAACGCCATGCAGGCGCCGGAGATCGTCGCGATCGACGGGCTGTGGAAAGCCGAAGCGACCGGGCTCGCGTTCCTCGACGGGACCGGCGCGATCAGCAATCGCTCCGACGTGCTCGTCGGTTGGGAGGTCACGACGCAAACCACGACCGATCCGCTCGATCCGACGGTCGTGAACTCGGTCGCATCGTCGCTGACGACCGGCTCGCTGCTCGGCACGGCCTCGATCGTCTGGACCGGTGTCGGACAAAACTCGTCGTGTCCCAGTGGGCCGGACTGCGGTGTGCTGCCGCCACAAGCGGATGTGCAGGGCGTGATCGAAGCGCTGCTCGTGCAAGGCGGCATCGCGAGCTCTGCTGCGACCGCGCCGGCAGTCTGCCAAGCGCTGCACCTGTGCGGCGCGACCTCGACGACGGGCCCGATCGGCGACGTGATCGAGGCTGCGCTGCCGACGAACAACTATCAGCAGCACGTCACGAACACGCTCGCGAACGGCGTGGACCTGCCGGGCGCGTGGAGTGATCCGCTGTCGCCGCAGCCGCAGCCCGGCTTCGTGACCTCGCTCCTTCTGCCGGCCGTGCCGGGCCTCGTCGAGGTGTTCGGCTTCGTGCCGAGCGGCACGGCGCCGGCCGCCGGCTGGCCGACGGTGATCTTCGGCCACGGCCTCGGCTCGAAGAAAGAGACGCTGATCTTGCTCGCCGGCGCGCTCGCGACGCAGGGCATCGCATCGATCGCGATCGACTTCGTCAACAGCGGCAGCCGCGCGATCCGGATCTCCGACGAACCGACGCTCGGTTGCGGCCCCGGTACGTGCTCGAACAACGTCAACCAGACCTGTTATGCCGACACGCCGCTCGAGGGCACGTGCACGACGGGCGGTACGTGCGACGGTGCACCGTCGTACTCGGACACGCCGCAGTGCTACGCGCCGTTCTTGTCGACCGATCTCGCCGGGACGCGCGACAACATGCGCCAGACGATCTTGGATCTGCAGCGCCTCGTGCTCGCGACGAAGGCGTGCGGCTCGACGATTCCGAACGCGTGCGGCGATCTCGCGGTCGATCCGACGAAGCTGATGTACACCGGCATCTCGCTGGGCGGCATCATCGGCTCGACGGTGACGTCGGTCCAACCCGATCTCGTCGGCGGCGTGCTCAACGTCCCCGGCGTCGGCTGGCTCGATATCCTCGAGAACTCGCAGACCAACGAGATCAAGTGCCCGCTCGTCGATGCGTTGATCACGGCGGGCGTGCTCACCGGCGATCAATGGAACGGCATGGACGGCGCGGCCGCGGTTGGCTTGTGCACGACGAACGCGTGGCTGATGCAGCCCGCGTATCAATCGTTCTCGCAGGCGGCGCGGTGGATCTTGGATCCCGCCGACGGCGCGAACTTCGTGTCGACGCGGCTGCCGAGCAAGAAGTTCCTGATCGAAGAGGTCATCAACGACCAGGTCGTGCCGAACGTCGCGACGAACAACGAAGGCGCGCTCGTCGGTCAGACGCCGGTCAACGCCGATCCGTTGACGCCGCTGACGCAGGAAGGCAACGTGCAGCCCGCGCTGTTCGATCCGTCGTCGGCGCTGGTGTCGGCTCCGACGACGAGCCACTGGTTGCAATATCCGACCGTCGCCGCGGGCAGCGATATGACCGACCCGTGGGGCATCGCCTATCAGCACGCGTCGTTGCTCGAGCCCGTGACCTCGGCGGGCACGTGCTTGAAAGAACCGACGACGAGCTGCACGGCCGACTGCGCTGCAGACGATCCGTGCATCTTCCCCGGCCAGCTCGGCACCGCGCGCCTACAAGCCGACGCCGCCTACTTCCTCAAGTCGAACGAGTAAAGCCTAAATGATCAAGCTCAGCACTCTCGCCTTCGGCGTCGCCACAGGTCTGTCGTCGCTCGCGAGCGCCAACGCCTTCTTGCTCAACGAGTTCGACGCGCGCGAGGTCG
>DASXEF010000952.1:0-5366 GCA_036490255.1 Kofleriaceae bacterium | reverse complement strand
TCGTCGCTGTTGATCAGCGAGTGCGAGCGCAGGCCGCTCTCGAGCTCGTTGAGCACCATGAACGGGTTGATCGCGCCTTCGGCTTTGTCGCTGACCAGCGAGTTCGCGATCTTGTCCTGGATGTAGCGCGGCGAGATGCCGTCGAGGCCTTCGCGCTGCGACTCTTTGCGCAGCTCTTTAATATTGTCCTGCGTGAAGCCGGGCAGCGTCTTGCCGTCGTAGAGCTTCGATTTCTGCAGCAGCGACAGTGAGTGCTTCTTCGGATCTTCGAGCCGCGTCAGCACGGCCCACAGCGCCGCCACATATAAGGTGTGCGGCGCGATGTGCTTGCCGACCTTCTGCGACGTGAAGTCCTTCGTGTAGATCTTCACTTCTTCCGACACCTTCGTGATGTACGGGATGTCGACCTTCACGGTGCGATCGCGAAGCGCTTCCATGAACTCGTTGTTGAGCAGCTTCTTGTACTCGGCCTCGTTGGTATGGCCGAGGATCACTTCGTCGATGTCGGTCTGCGCGAACTTCTTCGGCTTGATCTTGCGCTCCTGAGTCGCGCCGAGCAGGTCGTACAAAAATGCGACGTCGAGCTTCAAGATCTCGACGAACTCGAGGATGCCGCGGTTCGCGATGTTGAACTCGCCGTCGAAGTTGAACGCGCGCGGATCCGAGTCCGAGCCGAACGTGGCGATCTTGCGATAGTTGATGTCGCCGGTGAGCTCGGTCGAGTCCTGGTTCTTTTCGTCTTTGGGCTGGAACGTGCCGATGCCGATGCGATCCTGCTCGCTCAGCACGAGCCGGCGCACGCGCACGTGGCTCATCACCTTCTCGAAGTTGCCGCCGTAGTGGCGCATCAGCTCCTTGAAGATGAGCCGGCACGCCGGGTTGACGTCGCCTTCGGCCTTGACGTGATAGTCGTCGTTGCCGAGGTGCAGCTTGTCGATCGTTTCTTTGCGCCACTCGCGCGGGATCAATCGCAGCGGCTCGTCGTGCATCGGCGAGTTGAAGACTTCGGTGCCGCCGGCGAGCTCGGAGAGCGGACCCGGTAGCGTCCAGAAGTACGTGAACAACGCGCCTTCGGGCGTGCGCGAGTATTCCTCGAGGCCCTTCTTGAGCTGGCGAGCGATCGTCGACTTCGCCGAACCGACCGGGCCGTGCAGCAAGATAATACGGCGCTCGGTGCCGTAGCCCTGTGCCGCGCTCTTCAGCACGTTCATCAGGCGCATCAGCGGCACGTCGAGGCCGAACACGGCATCGCGACCGTTGTGCGCGTCGTCGCGGAAGAACTTGTAGCGAACGAGCTTCTTCTTGTTGTCGATGTACTCCTCGACGCCGTGCGAAAGCACCATGTCGTAGAGGCGCTGGTACGCGTTGCGCGTGACCTGCGGGTTCTTGCGAACCAAGTTGAGGTAGTCCTCGAAGCTGCCTTCCCACGACAGCTCTTTGTACGTGGCGTAGTTCTGCAGCTCGGCGATCTGGCTCACCAGCGTCATGGATCCGAGCGTACCACTCTTGAAGGTGTGTGCTCACTCGGCAGTCGGCCAGTCCGCGGGCGATTTTGCTCGCCTCGTGGCATCGTCGATCGCGTGAGAATCGCCATCGCGCTGATCGCCGTGGTCACGTCTGCGGCCGCCGACCCGCTGCCGAAGCCAAAGTCGCCGCTCGAAACGACACTCGACGGCGCCAAGCCGCGCACCGAGGTCGCCAAGCAGCTGCTCGGCGCGTTCACCGATCCGGTGCAGATCGCCGGGCTCGTGTTCGCGGACGCGAGCTGCGAGACGCGGTTCGGTGCGCCGATGCAAGTCGCCGGCGCCGATCGCGCCGCGCTCGCCACCTGCATCGCCGGGCTCGGCCTGGTCGACGACTACGGCGACCTCGCCGGTCACTGGGTCGCCGCCGGCACGAGCAGCATGCTCGTCGTCGCGATTCGCACGAGCGGCACCAACAAGATCGCCGCGTTCGGTCCCGACGACAACAACGACGCGCAATGGCCGACGTTCACCGGCACGACGGCGCTTTCGGGCTATCACCCGAGCGCGCGCGTCGGCGGCGTGATCGCGAAAGCCAATCGCGCCGCGGTCGCGTGGGTCGACGTCTGCACCGATGCCGGCGGTCACACGACGAGCGCGCGGATCACGCAAAAGAGCTACGCCGCGGTGTTCGACACCGAGCTACTCGACTATGCCAAGCGCGATCACTCGAGCTTCGACCTGCCGCCCGTCGAGCAACACCACAAGCGCATCGCGGCGTGCGTGCTCGCGCGTGTCGAACGCATGGCCGACATCGACTAAGCGTTACTTCATGTACTTGTCGACGTTGCGCTTGTGCTCTTCGAGCGTCTTCGAGAACACGTGATTGCGCGCGTCTTTCGCGACGAAGTACAGGTAATCGGATCCGTCGGGCGCGAGCACCGCTTCGATCGATCGACGGCCCGGATTCGAGATCGGTCCCGGCGGCAAGCCCTCGTGCGTGTACGTGTTGTACGGGTTGTCTTGATCGCGTAGCTGCGCGGTGTGCAGGCGATCCTGCACGTTCCAACCGGCGCACGCCGCGCTCTTCTGCACCGGTACTTCGCAGCCGTAGCGGATCGTCGGATCGGTCTCGAGCCGGTGCGGCTTGAAGTCGTCTTTGACGAGCCGGTTGATGAACACCTGCGCGATGCGCGGTCGCTCGGCGGGATCGACCGCTTCCTTCTCGACGATCGACGCCATCGTCAAGATGTCGCGATCGCTCCAGTGCAGCTTGTCCTTGAGCTTCGCGGCGTCGCGGCCGTGCTGCGCGAGCAGCTCGTTCCAGACTTCTTGGTAGCGCGCGATCAAACGGTCGAGCACCGCGCGCGGCTTCTCGCCGACGCGGAACTCGTACGTATCGGGAAACAAGTAGCCCTCGACGGAGTCGCCGGTGATCGCGTGCTGCGCCAGGAAGTCTTTGTCGCGCGCGAGCGCTTCGAGATCTTTCGCCGACGCGACGCGCGCCTGCTCGAGCAACCCGAAGTACTCGAGCATGTTCTTGCCCTCGGGCAGCGTGACCTTCGTCGTGATCTCTTTGACGCCCGCGACGAGCACTTTGAGCACTGCATCCGGCGTGAGGTTGTCCTTGATCGAATACTTGCCGGTCTTGACGTTGGTCGTGTCGCCTTCCCACATCGCGTACATGCGAAACCAGGTCGGCCGATCGACGAGGTGCTTGTCGGCGAGCATTCGCGCGATCTGCGGGAACGTCATGCCGGTCTTGATCTCGATCTCGACATCGGTGCCGTTGCCGGCATGTGCCTGCTCGGGATAGTCGAGCGCGCGCTTGACCACGACGCCGACGATCGCGAGCGCGATCAAGACCGAGCCGATGACGACCGCGAGCGCGATCCGGAACGAGCGCTTGGACATCCGAGGCGCTCTTATATCGTGTTCGATCGCAGCCATGTTTGCAGCCACGTCTGAAGGATCACGGTCGCGGCTTGCCGATCGATCACTTGCTTGCGCTTTTCGCGTGACAGATCGGCAGCGAGCAAGATGCGCTCCGCCTCCGCGGTCGAGAAACGCTCGTCTTGCTCGTGCAATTTCATCGCAGGCGCGAGCTTGTCGCGCAAATTACGCGCGAAGTCCTGAACTCTACGTGCGCGGTGGCCGACTTTGCCGTCGAGCTCGAATGGCATTCCGACAACGACGTCGGTGATTGCATGCTCGTTGATCAGTGCAAGGATCGCCGACACGTCACTGTCGGTTCCCGACCGCGCGATCACGCACACCGGGTGTGCGGCGATCGCCGCTTCGTCGGTGATCGCGACTCCGATGGTTTTTTGGCCGACGTCGAGGCCAAGCGCTCGCATGAGCAGACAACGTTCCGGAAAAATAAAGGCCCCGCAAGGGGGATTGCGGGGCCTGGGCGCAGATCGCGAGAGTTACTTGTTGCCTCAGGTGGTGGGGGAGACCGACGGGATGAGGGGAGGGAACCACCGGTCATCCACCGAGTCGAAACGTTCACTCAAACGTCGCGCGTTGGATTCGTTTTGACTGTCAAACCAGGCCTCCGTGGAGAGCTATTCCTTAGAGGCTCTTCGCTGCTGCCTGGTTGCATAGAACAATGAGCACGAACGGTGCCAGCGCAAGCGATGACGCCAAACTGCGATCGCTGCGCAATTCGCGCGAGTTGCGCGACGACGAAACAGCGCCTTAGAGAACGAACGGCAACTACAACTGTCACTTCAGGGTCTCACTGCTGGCCAGTGCTGTGGCCACCTTGGTAAAGCGGCGTCATGTCCGACGAGACCACGACGCCACCAAAGCTTCAGGTCCAGCTCGACGACGATGTTTCGCAAGGTGTCTACGCGAACCTCGTTTTGTTAAATCACACCGAGAACGAGTTCGTGCTTGATTTCGCGTTCATCCAGCCGTCGAACGGTCGCGCCAAAGTGCGCGCGCGCGTGATCTCGTCGCCGCGACACACGAAGCGTCTATTGAATGCGCTGCAGAAGAACCTCGAGCGGTACGAAGAGCGGTACGGCCGCGTCGAGCTCGGGCCCGACGAAGAGCCTTCGTTTCACTGAACCGCAGATTCGGTGATCTCGAGCGTGCCCGCGTCGAGATCCAGAATCGCGTCGGCGCCGAACGGGATCGCTTCGTTGCGATCGCCGTGGCCGACCGGAGCGCCGACCGCGACCGGCACGTGGGCCGATGCGCAGCGCTCGAGGATCGTTCGCAGCGCCGCGTCGGCGGGATCTGCAACGCCGGTCGGCGGATTGGGATCGCTGCAGCGGATGAAGTCGCCGATGATCGCGCCGCGCACGCGAGCGAGCTCGCCGAGCAGGCTCAGCTGCGTGAAGTAGCGATCGATCTCGTAGGGCTTTTCGCCGACCTCTTCGATCAGCGCGAGCGATCCCGACAGCGGGACCGGCCACGGCGTACCCGCGAGCATCGCCATCATCGTCAAGTTTCCGGCGAACAGCGGACCGCGGCGCGTTCCGGAGCCGTGCGCGACGAGCGACCACGGCCGCACACCGGGCGCTCGCGTCTCGCTGATCGCATCGATCAATGACGCGACGTCGCGATCGGAGAGTGAATCGAGCTGCACGATCAGTGGACCGTGAATGCCGCGAACTCCCGCGGCGTAGGCCCATGCGAGCAATGCGGTGACATCGGAGAACCCGACGATCGGCTTCGGATCGGCTGCGAGCGCGGCCGGATCGAGCCTCGGCAAGATCCGCATGAGCCCGTAGCCGCCGCGCGCGACGATGATGGCGCGGACATCCGGATCGCGGATCATCGCCATCAGCTCGTCGGCACGCTGATCGTCGCTCGCGGCGAGATAGCTCGGGACATCTGGTGCGTGCGGCGCGGTCACCGACGGCGCGACGCGCATGCGAAATGCGTCGCCCA
>DASXEF010000945.1:0-16193 GCA_036490255.1 Kofleriaceae bacterium | reverse complement strand
CGCTAACATGCGTGGCGGCGAGGATCACGTCACGACGAGTGACCGTCGGTGCGCTTCGCCTTCTTGAACGCCTTCCACGCGTCGTCGCGCGCGGACTCGAGGTTCTTCATCGCCTCGGCGGCCGCATCGTCGCGGTCCTTCCACTGATCGGGCGTCGCGGTCTGCAGATCGCCGATCTTCGCGTTCGCATCGCCCATCCGCGACTCGAGCGTCACGACCTTGTCGTCGAGGTTCTTGCGCGCGTCGTCGGTCAGCGGCAGCTGCGCCGACAGCGAGCTGATCATGTCGCCCTGCGGCGCGATCATCCCGGCTTCGGCGTGCAGGCCGATCAGGCGAATCTCTTTGCGGTCGTTGAACGCGGTCGTCGCATCGTGCAGCGCGGCGGCTTTGTCGCGCGTGTCGTCGAGCTTCTTCGTGTTGTCGTCGACCGATTTGTTCAGCGCGTTTTGCTTCGCGACGACGTCGTCGGCGGCCTTGTCGGACGCGCGGTCGCCTTTGTGACAGCCCGCGGCCAAGCCGAGAGCGAGCACGAGCATGCTGAGCTTCTTCATCGTGGTTCTCCTGATTGCGCGACGGGGTTGCCGCGTTGGTCGCCGGTGACGACGAGCGCGGCGTACCCGGCGGCTTTCCATTCGGCGTCGAGCACGGCGCGCGATCGCTTCATCCAGCGACCACTCGCGGGATCGATCGTGATCACGGTGCCCGTCGCCGGATTCATCGCGATCGCGACCTCGTAGTGACTTTGGTTGTGGCCGCGATCGAACGGCAACATCAACCCGAGAAGTACTGGCCGTCCTGCTCCGAGCTCGTGTTCGAGATCGTGAGCTGATGCCGCGATCGCGAAGGCGTCGAGCTGATGCGAACGCGCGTAGTCGCGCAGCACGCCGAGCCTTACACCTTCGCGTCCGGGTGGCATCACGGATGTCAGCTCGCCGACGTTCCAGCTGCGACCCCACGCGCCCGCGATCATCGCGAGCGCGGCGAGGCCACAATCGGTCTCTTGCTGTTGCCGCACGACGGGCGTCGGAGCGGCTTTCAGCCAGTGATCGTCGAGCTGCATCTGCGCCGGGGCGACCGGACGTGCACCACCCGTATAGGGCAGCTGCACGCACGCGGTCGCGAGCACGGCGAGGACGGCGATTGCGGCTGCGCGCATGCTTACGCGAGCAGCAGCAAGAGAATGAGGATGACGATCAGCGCGCCACCCGAGATGCCGATCACGAGCACGCTACCGCCGTGATAGTTCGCGACCTGCTTGTTCTGCTGTTCGCGCTTGGCGTAGCCGGACGAATCGTCCTGGCTCGCCTGTGTGGGCGTGGCCACGGGTGCGGTCGTCGCGGGTTGAATCTCCGCCGACGGCGTTACGTGCGAATCCGCCATCGCGGCGGGAGCACCAAGGGAAAGCGCAGCAGCAATAGCGAGAGCGGTAGGCCGAAGCAACATGTGACAGTCCTCCAAGTTAGTTGGAGGTATTGCGAGCGGCGGACCAACGTCTGCTGCGCGAACGCGCACGGGCGCATGCGCTCGGTCGGGCGAGCTAGCGCGGCTTCGTGACGAGCAACGCCTTGAACTCGTGCGGGACGAGCCCCATCAGGCGATCTTCGATGCGATCCCAGCGCAGATCGCCAACCGTCGTTAGGTCGAGCTTTCCCGCCACAGCGTGATCGAGTAGCGCGGGCGTATAGCCGATCTTGAGCAAATCGATCCCGGCGTTGCTGCACAACGCGCGCAGCGCGCGGAACTGACTGCGCGTCGTGACCAGGCCTTTCTCGTCGCGTTGAAAATCCAACAGGTCGATCACGAACTCGATCGATCCGGCGAGCCCCGCACCTTTCGCGACTTGCAGCAGCTGACCGAAGTGAGTCGACAGCTCGGGATGGTCCAAGTGCGATGACAGCTTTGGATACATCGCGGGCGAACCGAACTCGGTGATCACCGCCGTCCCGCCGGGCGCGAGCGCGCGTGCGATCTTGGCGACCAGCGCGAACGCGCCGGACTGCAGATAGAACGGCTCCGGCGCGTCGTCGAGCTTGACGGAGTAGTCGGCGGCTTCGGCCGAGAACGCGCGCAACCGGCCGAGATCGACCTCGCCGGTCATATCGACGTTCAAGCCGATATCGGCGCGCGACAGCTGCCGCGCCGGCAGATCTCCGACCATCTCGTTGCAGATGATGATGTCGGCCTCGGGCAGCGCGACCTCGAGCGCGTCGCCGGCGATCCACGTCGCGCGGTCGCCGATCAATTTCTGCTGCGCCGCCATCAGCGCGGGCGACAGCTCGACGATCGTGTAGCTCTTCACGCGTGCGCCCAAACGCGCGATCGCGTCGCGCGCGACGTAGCCAAGGCCCGCGCCGATCTCGAGCACGCGCACGTCTCGATCGATCTTCAGCGCATCGATCAGCGCTTCGCCGTAGGTGCGGCCGTCGAGCGTCGGATGCCGGATGCGCAGCAAGTGCGACAGCGTCGTCTCTTGATGATCGAACTGCTCGTTCGCGTCGCCGATCGATCCCGTGTGGTACTCGGTCAGCGACACCGGCGGCGGCACCGACGTGCCCGGCATCCACTTCGCGTACGGCATCGTCGACGCCAGATACGGCGGCGCCATGCCGGGCCGCTTCGAGTACGCCGACCACGGCATCATCGACAGCTTCAACGCCTGCACGTCCGAGTGCGTGAGCCGGCGCACGAGCGCGGCGAGCTTCTGCGGATCGTGCTGCAGCTTGAGCTCGTTCATCCGCTTCTCGCCGTCGAACGCGTCCCACATCCGCGTCTCGTCGGCGTCGAGCATGACCTCGGTTACCGGGCGATCGCCCCACGCGGTGAACAGGCGCAGCCGATCGCCGTTGCGCTGCCACGTGTTCCACTTGCCCTTGATCGGCACGTACGCCCACACGCCTTCGAGCTCGTTTTCATCGGGCTCGACGAGCACAGCGTGCGCGACGAGCACTTCGATGAACTGCGCCGGATCGGCGCCTTCGAATCGCGTGCCGAAGCGGCCGAGAATATCGAGCGTCGTCGTCGGGCCCGGGTTGAACGCCTCGACGAGGTCCGCGATGTCGGGCGACATCTCCATCAAGTAGCCGTACAGGTCGTGGAACAAGTAGACCGCGCCCATGTGGGCGAACCACGACACGTGCTTGCTGCGCTGCAACTGCTCCGGCAGGGCCATGGCGTTTCGTACCATGTAAGCTCACTCGCGATGTTCGGGGTGCCGTTGATCGTCAGTGCGCGATTGGTCCTGATCGCCGCCTTGGTCGCCGCGCTCGGCGCGCCTGGCCAGCTCGTGAACGCGGTTGGAAGCGCGCTCGCGATCGCGGCAGTGCTCGTCGAGGCACTCGGCTTCGTGGACCTGTCGTATCGCACGCACGGCGCGACGCGCACGTTGTCGCGAGCGATCGCGATCTCGCCGCTTGTCGCTATCGCGGCGCTCGCGCTGCTCGGCTTGCGGAGTGACAACGGCGGCTCGAGCGAGACCGGTGCATGGCTGTATGGCATCGAATCGTGTGCCGCCGTGATCGCGCTGTGGCTGGCGACGCCGCGGCATCACGCGCTCGCGGTCTCGGCGCTCGCGACGAGCGTGCTCACCATGATCGTGCCGCGGCTCAAGCTCGGCATCGTCAGTGCGATCCTCGCGGCGACCGGGCCGCCGGGCAAAGTCCTGCTCGTCTTCGCCCCGATGACCCTCGTCGCCGTGCTCGCGTTCTTCGTTGGTCGCGAGGTGCCGCCGTCGCGCGTGCCACTCGCGCGAATCTCGCGCACACTCTCGCGCACGCCGTTCGGCTTCGTGTTGCTCGCGATCTTCACGGTCGTGGAGCTCGCGACCGACGGGTCGCTCGAGTCGATCTGGCTGGCCGCACTCGGCTTCGTGTTGCTCGCGATCGCGGGCTATCGCACGCGAACACGCTCCGCGGCCGCGTTCGTGCCGTGCATCGCCGCAATGATCGGCCTGGTCGGCAACTTCGGCGCGATCGTGGTCGCGTTCAAGCAAGGCAACGACGACGCGGCCCGCGTGATCGCGTTGGTCGCGATGTTGGTCGTTGTCGTCGCGTTCGCGATCGTTCACGCGCGGCGCGCTCACGCGATGATCGTCACGGCGCTATCGGTCGTCGCGCTCGCAACGAGCGTCGTCGTGCCGGCGGCCTCGCTCGGCTTCGCGCTCGCGGCCGATCTGTTCACGGCGTACGCGGTCGTGGTCGCGAGCCGCGACGTCGCCGCCATGCCCGAACCGACCGTCGCTGAAGTCTTCGCCTAGCTGCTATCATCGCCGCGGTGGCGTACCTGTTCGAGACCGAAGAGCATGCGGCGATCCGCGCGAGCGCGCGCCGGTTCGCGCAGGCACAGATCGCGCCGCACGGCGCCGACTGGGAAGAAGCCGAAGAATTTCCAATCGAGCTCTACGCCGAGGCCGCGCGCGCCGGCATCACCGGCATCGGCTATCCCGAAGCGCTCGGCGGGCAGGGCGGCGGCCTCGATCACGTCATCGTCGCCGCCGAGGAGCTCGTGATCGCCGGCCGATCGGTCGGCACGATCGTCGGGCTCGGCACGCACGGCATCGCGTTGCCGCCGATCGTGCGGTTCGGCACGCCCGAGCAGCACGCGCGGTTCGTCACGCCGTGCTTGATGCAAGGCAAGATCGCGTCGCTCGCGATCACCGAGCCCGGCGGCGGCAGCGACGTCGCGTCGCTCACCACGCGCGCCGAGCGCGACGGCGATCATTATGTCGTCACCGGCGCGAAGACGTTCATCACGTCGGGCACGCGCGCCGATTTCGTCACGTGCGCGGTGCGCACCGGCGGCCCTGGGCACGCGGGCGTGTCGCTGCTCGTGATCGAGCGTGGCACGCCCGGCTTCACGGTCAGCAAGAAGCTCAAGAAGACCGGCTGGTGGGCGAGCGATACCGCCGAGCTGCGCTTCGACGGCTGTCGCGTGCCGATCGCGAACCGGATCGGCCCCGAGCACGGCGCGTTCCCGATGATCATGTTGAATTTCGCGGGCGAGCGGCTCGCGCTCGCGGGGCAGTGCGTCGCGATCGGCGAGCTCGCCTATCGCGAATCGATCGAATACGCGCGACAGCGCGAGGCGTTCGGCAAGACGCTTGCCGGCTTTCAGGTCACGCGTCACAAGCTCGCCGACATGGCGAGCAAGCTCGCAGCGGCTCGCGCACTCACCGGCGAAGCCGTCGCTCGCGTGCTGCGCGGCGAGCAACCCGCCGGGCTCGCTGCGATGGCCAAGAACGTCGCGACCGATGCGTGCAGCGCGATCTGCGACGCCGCGGTGCAAATTCACGGCGGCTACGGCTACATGCGCGAGACGCTCGTCGAGCGGCTCTATCGCGACGCGCGGCTCTATCCGATCGGCGGAGGCACGCGCGAGATCATGAACGAAGTGATCTCGAAAACGGAGGGTTACTGATGATCCGTACGACCCCGCTCATCCGCACCGCATGCATCGCCGCGCTGATCTTGCGGTTCGTCGATTTCGCGATCCAGTCGACCGGCGTGGGCGCGAGCTGGTCGACGTTCCCGACGATCCAGCTCGCGACCGGCGCGCTGTGGACCGGTGTCCAGCTCGCGACGTGTGCAGGCTTGTTCGAGCTCGCCTCGCGCCTTGCCGGCCCCGGCCGCAAGGCGATGCGGTTCGTCGCGTGGGTATCGGTCGCGCAGCTCGTCGGCAGTTGCGTCTCGCTCGTGCTGCGCATCGTGTTGTTCTCGTCGCTCGGTCACGACATGACCGCGCTGACGGTCTACAGCTACGCGATGTTCGCGCTGCAGTGCGCGACGCCGATCGCGTGGGGGATCGCCGCGTGGCACGGCGCGGCAGTCGCGGGCCATGCTCGAGCGATCCGGCGCGGCCACGTGCTCGCGATCGCGCTGCCGCTCGTGCTGGCGGTCGGCGCAGTCGGATATGCGCTGCTGCCCATGCTGCTCGCGGACAACGACGGCGTGCTCGCGTTCGAACGCCACTTGATGATGGTCGAGTCGGGCATCGGCCTCGCGAGCACGTGCAGCATCCTCGCGCTCGCGGTGCTGGTGCGGCCCGCGCTCACCGCGGAGCCATCTGCGCGGCTCGCAGCGAACGGCTTGCGCGCGATCGCCGGCTCGCTGTGGCTGCGCGTCGTCGCGACGGTCGCCGTCGCGTTCGCGATGCTGCAATTCGTCTCGACGATCGGCGATACGCCGGGCGGCGCGTATCAGATCGCGATGCTCGTGCAGAGCGGCGCCGAGCTCGTGCTGTTCGGCCTGCTCGCGCTCGGCGCGTTCGCAGTCGCGCGTGCGGCGCTCGACGGCACACCGCGCCGCGTGCTCACGCTCGCCGGCTTCGGCGCCGGTTGGTGCGCGGGCGTGATGGTGTTCAAGCTGCCGTACGTCTATCAATTCACGCAGGGCAAGACGTCGGCCGACGACCTGCAGATGCTCGACACGCTGACGATCGGCGAGCCGCTGGTCGCGGTCGCGACCGTCGCCGTGATCGTCTTCGCGCTGCGCCAGCTGCATGCATTGGCCGGGCTCGCCGAGACGGTGTCGTCGCGCGGGCTCGCGTTCGTCGTCGCGATGCTGACGTCGATCGCGGTCGCGAGCATCGGCATCGAGCACTTCGGTGCGCTCGGCGTGCTCGCGTTCGGCTGCGTCGTGGCGCTCGCGGCGACCGCGATGGTGGCGCAGTTGTGCTCTCGCGCGGCACGCATCCTCGCCGACGAGCAGCCGGCGATCCCGACCGCGACGGTCGTCAGCGCGCCGCTTTGAACCGCACGTGCAAGTGATCGGTGTGATTCGGCCAGTGCCGAACCAACCCGGCGAGCTCGTTCGGACCGCGTGGATACTGCAACACGAACGCGAGCGCGGAATCGGGCGTGCCGCGCGCGCGCGCCCACACGTACAGCCGGCGCTGGAGCTCGTAGTCGAGGAAGATCATCTCGACGCCGTCCGGGCGATCGGCGGTGCGCGCGAACGCGACGAGCAACGCCCACGTCGTCTCGAGATCGAGCTGGCCGTGTTGCGTGTAGTAGCCGACGTCGACGTCGAGCCCGCTCTGATGCGAGCGATGGTCGGAGATCTTGCCGCCGTGCTCCGCCGATAGATCGTAGATCGGCAGCGCGGGCACGTCGGGATACAGCGCGCGGACTTCGGCGATCGTGCTCTTGAGATACGCGATCACGTGCGGCGCACCGAACGCGCGCTGCGGCCGCTCGACGATGTAGCCGTCGCCTGCCGCGAGCTTCATCGCACCGACGAGGTTGCCGCGCCACGGCTCGCCGACGCTCGTCACGCCATCGATCGCCGCGAGTGCGAGCCGCGCCTTTGCGGGATCGCCGGTATCGCCGTGCGCGACGGCGCATAGCGCCGCAAGAGCGGCGAGCCACTTCATCCACGAATGATCGCGCGGCTCAGGCCGGCTCGCCAATTTCGGCGATCACCGCGTCGAGGTCGTTCCCCGCCAGCCGCGAGTTCGCCCGAATGCCGGTGAGCAGCTCCTCTTTAGAGCCCCCCGTGTTCTCGAGGTTCGCGTCGACGCACTTGGGGTGCAGATAGCCCGCGCCGCGCGCGACCATCGAGCCGGTATCGATCTCGCGCTCGACGGCGACGCGGAAGCTGTCCTTCGCGATCGGCTCCTCGCACTGCATGCACTTGGCGCGACCGGTCGGCGCGCGGTCGATGTACGGGAATCCGGCGGGCTTCGCGTTGCCCTTCTTGAGCGCGTCCGCCATCGCCTTGTCGAGCTCGCCGCGGTTCGGCACGGTGCCCGAAAACTCGTCGAGCGACGCCTTGAGCTCGGCCGGCAACTTCGCGGCCGCGCACAGCAGGTGATGCCACTGCATGCTCGGCGTGTCGGAGAACTGCGTCATCTGCTCCACGCCCAGTCGGAGCTCGCCCTTCCCGATCGGTTTCTTGCACGTGCGGCAGCTCGCACGTCCCGACTTCGCTTCCTCGATCACGTTCGCCATGGCCGAAAACTACTCCAAGCGGGCGTCGTGTACCATCCGCCGGCATGCGCCAGCGCTACCCCGTGATCGCGACGAAGATCGATGCGCGCGCACCCGAGTTTCGCGCGAATCACGACGCGAACACCGCGGCGGTCGGCAAGCTCTCGGCCGCGTTGCGCGAAGCGACCGTCGGCGGCGGCGAGAAGTACACGACCCGGCACAAAGCCGCCGGCAAGCTGTTGCCGCGCGAGCGCGTCGAGCTGCTGCTCGATCGCGATTCGTATTTCTTGGAGCTCGCCCCGCTCGCCGGCATCGGCGTCTCCGGCCACACCGTCGGCGCCGGCTTCATCGGCGGCATCGGCAAGGTCTCCGGCGTCGAGTGCGTGATCACCGCGAACGACTCGACCGTGAAAGGCGGCGCGATCAGCGAGCTCACCGCCGCGAAGTCCGGACGCTGCAACGACGTCGCCGACCAAAACCGCATGCCGTCGATCTCGCTGATCGAATCCGCCGGCGCGGATCTGCCGAACCAGTCGAAGATCTTCGTGCCCGGCGGCCGCGGCTTTCGCGATCTGACGCGCCGCTCGGAAGCGCGGATTCCGTCGATCTGTCTCGTGTTCGGCAGCTCGACCGCGGGCGGCGCCTACATCCCCGGCATGTCCGACTACGTCGTGATGGTCCAGGAGCAAGCGCAGGTCTATCTCGCCGGCCCGCCGCTCGTGAAGATGGCGACCGGCGAGGACACCACGCACGAAGACCTCGGCGGCGCCGAGATGCACTCGCGCGTCTCCGGCGTGAGCGACTACCTCGCGCGCGACGAACACGACGCGATCCGCATCGGCCGCGAGATCGTCGCGCACCTCGAGTGGCGCAAAGGCGGCTCGCCGATCCCGATCGAGATCGAGCCACCGCGCTATCCCGCCGACGAGCTCCTCGGCATCGCATCGCCCGATATCAAAGTGCCGTTCGATTCGCGCGAAGTGATCGCGCGCGTCGTCGACGGCTCGCGGTTCTCGGAGTTCAAGCCGCTCTACGGCTCGACGCTCGTGTGCGGCTGGGCGCACGTCCACGGCTTTCCCGTCGGAATTCTCGCGAACAACGGCATCTTGTTCTCCGAGTCGGCGCAAAAGGGCGCGCAGTTCATCCAGCTGTGCAACCAGTCCGACGTGCCGCTGCTGTTCCTGCAAAACGTCACCGGCTTCATGGTCGGCAAGAAGGTCGAGCAGGAAGGCATCATCAAGCACGGTGCGAAGCTCATCAACGCGGTGTCGAACTCGACCGTTCCGGCGATCACGATCATGACCGGCGCCAGCTACGGCGCCGGCAATTACGCGATGAGCGGCCGCGCGTACGCGCCGCGCTTCTTGTTCACGTGGCCCAACCATCGGATCGCGGTGATGGGCGGCAAGCAGCTCGCCGGCGTGCTCGACATCATCCAGCGCGACGCCGCCGCAAAGCGCCATGAGGCGGTCGACGAGCAAAAGCTCGGCACGATGAAGCTGATGACCGAGGCTATGATCGACAAAGAGAGCGATCCGTACTTCGCGACCGCGCGGCTGTGGGACGACGGCATCATCGATCCGCGCGACACGCGGACCGTCGTCGCGATCGCGCTGTCCGCCGCGTACTCCGCGCCCGTGCAGGGCTCGACCAGCTGGGGTGTGTTCCGGCACTGAGCTGGCAACCGGCGCCGTAACCGCAACCGCCGCCGCAACCGCAACCGCCGCCGCAACCGCAACCGCAACCGCCGCCGCAACCGCAACCGCCGCCGCAACCGCAACCGCAACCGCCGCCGCAACCGCAACCGCCGCCGCAACCGCAACCGCCGCCGCAACCGCAACCGCAACCGCAACCGCCACCGCCGCCGCCACCACCGCCGCAACCCCGCCGCCGGCCGTTGACACTTGTCGCGAGCTATGTTAGTGCCTGAATCAAGTGCTAGAGCAATCTTCCACCCATGGCGGTCGACGCAAAGGCGCCGGTCGGCCCCGCAAGCCGCACCAGCACGATGCGCCGCATCGCAACCGCCCGTCGCTGTCGCCGCTGCATCCCGTGCACGTCGTGCTGCGCACGACCGCGTGGACGCCGCGGTTGCGCTGCGGTGCGGTCTATCGCGCGCTGCGCCGCGTGCTCGTGCGATACCTCGGGCGCGCGGAGTTCCGGATCGTTCACGTCTCGATCCAGCGCAATCACGTGCATCTCCTGGTCGAGGCGACCGATCGGCGCGCACTCACCCGCGGCATGCAAAGCTTCGCGATCAACGCGGCGCGCGCGATCCAGCGCGGCCCCGGCAAAGTGTTCGCCTATCGCTATCACTCGACGCAGATCAAGACGGCGAGCTACGCGCGCAACGCGCTCGCGTACGTGCTCAACAACTGGCGGCGGCATCGCGAGGATGCGCGCACGGACGCCACGCTCGATCCGTACGCTTCCGGCACCGCGTTCAGCGGGTGGTCGCAGCGCACGCGCTTCGACGTGCCCGAAGGCTATGCGCCGCTACCGGTCTCGCCGCCGCGCACGCAGCTGCTCGTCTTCGATTGGCAGCAATTCGGCCGCATCGATGTCTACGAACAGCCCGGACCTGCTGCGACATAGCGGCTGCGACGCCATCGCCGGCCGACGCATCACGCGACTCGAAGAGCTCGTTGACCTGTCGCAGCAGCGCGGCGTTCCGGTATCGCGCTCGCCGGCAGCTACCGCGACTTGAGCAGCTCGTTGACGCGCCGGAACAGCACACGTGCGGCACCCGGCGGCTTACCGGTATCGCGCTCGCGCTTCGCAGCGGCGATCAGGCGCGGTAGCTCCTCGTCGGCGGCCGCAGCTTTCGCGGCCTCGCCGGGCATTTCCGCCGCGGCTGCGCTGCCTTCTTCGATCAACCGGGCGCGCCATTGCTCGGCGAGCTGGAACGAGCGCGCGTCGTTCGCGTTGCCCTCGACGAGCGCTTCGAGCTTCGCTTCGAGCGCCGGCAAGTCCTCGCTGCGCAGCGAGCCGGCGAGCGAACGCTCGGCGCGACGCCGCGCGATGTGCGACGTGATCCTGCGCGCATCTTCGATCGTTTCACGCAAATGGTCTTCGATCTCGAGCGCCTTGAGCTTCGCGTCCGACAGCTTCATCAGCGCGGCGGCCAGCTTTGCCGAGCGCTCGCCCGCGACGCGGGTGCGTTGCCGCGCGATTTCGCGATTGCTGCGATCGTCCACGGCTCTGTCTACAATGAGAGCGCCGTGCTCGCCAAGCTCTCGATCGTCGCGTTCGCAGCCTGTGCGCCTGCGGTCAGCGTGCGAATGGCGCACGAGGGCGAATTCGACGTCGCGGAACCGGCCACCCACCGGCCGGCGACGATCACCGCACCGCAGCCGTTACCATCGGTCGATTCGAGCTTGCCATCGGTAGGCGGTTCGGGCGTGACCCCGGTCGATTTCGAGCCGAGCGTGGGCTTTTCTCGGTCGCCGCCGCTCGATTGCGAGCTGGTCGGTGACTCGGCGCCATGGTTGCGCGACCCCGTCGTCGCGTTCGCACGTGCGCACTTACTCGGTGAGATCGGTGCGACTCCGACGACACCCATCGTGATCGAAGTCGAGGCGCGGACGAAGCTCGGCTCGCTGTTGCTGGCACGGCCAGGGCTCGAGACCGCATTCTATTGCTTGCACGTCGACGGCGCGACGGTCGTGATCGAGCGTCGCGACCACGGGATCAGCATGCGATGACCGCCGACTCGCTGGCAGCCACGCTCGACCGCGGGACCCGCGAGACCGTCGCGATCGACGCTGCCTACGCACGCGGCGAGCTCGACGATGCCGGCTGGCACGCCGCCAACGCCGCGCGTATCGTCCCCGCATATCTCGCCGCCGCGACGCCGCAAGGCGGGTCTGGCCATTCCGGCACCGCCGACGATTGGGACTATTCGCGCGGCATCGTCGCCGACGCGATCGATCGCGCCGGCACGTTCCTCGACGTCGGTTGCGCGAACGGCTTGGTGATGGAGAGCGTCGCACGCTGGTCGCGTGTCGAGCCGTACGGCCTCGACATCGCGCCCGAGCTCGCCGCGCTCGCACGCACGCGTTACCCGCAATGGGCCGATCGCATCGCCGTCGGCAACGCGCTCGAGTATCGGCCGGCGCAGCGGTTCGACTTCGTGCGCACCGGGCTCGAGTACGTGCCGCCGCCGCAGCGGCGCGCGCTCGTCGCGCACTTGCTCGAGCACGTCGGGCGCCGCGTCATCGTTGGCAAATACAACGAGCTCGTGGCCGATCGTGCGATCGAGCGCTTGCTCGCGGGCTTCGCGATCGCAGGAGTCTCCGAACGTCCGCATCGCCTCGATCCGCGCGTCTGCTACCGCGTGCTGTGGATCGATTCGGTGTAGCGTCGCCGCGTGCGCACGATCGAGAAGTTGCTCGTAGCCAACCGCGGCGAGATCGCGCTGCGCGTGATGCGAACGGCGCGCGCGATGGGCATCGCGACCGTCGCCGTCTACTCCGACGCCGATGCCGACGCGCCACACGTCCGGTTTGCGGACGAAGCCGTGCGCATCGGACCTGCGCCGGCGCGCGAGTCGTACCTCGTGATCGCGTCGCTGCTCGATGCCGCGCGCATCACCGGCGCGGACGCGATCCATCCGGGCTACGGCTTCTTGAGCGAGAACGCCGGCTTTTCTGAAGCGGTCGCCGAGGCGGGCCTCGTGTTCGTCGGGCCGCCGGCACATGTCATTCGCGCGCTCGGCAGCAAGCAAGCCGCGAAGCGGATCGCCGAGCAAGCCGGCGTGCCGATCGTGCCGGGCTATCACGGCGACGATCGCGAGCACCTCGTCGATCACGCAAACGCGGTCGGGTTTCCGCTGCTCGTCAAAGCGTCGGCGGGCGGCGGCGGCAAGGGCATGCGTGTCGTCCGCGGCCCGGACGAGCTCGCCGAAGCGATCGAGCGCGCGCAGAGCGAGGCACTGTCGGCGTTCGGCGACGACACGCTGCTGTTCGAGCGCTACGTCGCACGCCCGCGCCACATCGAGATCCAGATCCTCGGCGACACGCACGGCAACGTCGTGCACCTGCACGAGCGCGAGTGCTCGATCCAGCGCCGCCATCAGAAGATCGTCGAAGAAGCGCCGTCGGTCGCGCTCGACGACGCGCGCCGCGCGCAGATGGGCAACGCCGCCGTCGCGCTCGGCAAAGCGGTCGGCTACGTCGGCGCCGGCACCGTCGAGTTCATTACGGATCCCGACGGCAACTTCTATTTCCTCGAGGTCAACACGCGGTTGCAGGTCGAGCATCCGGTCACCGAGGCGATCACCGGGCTCGACCTCGTGCGCGAACAGCTGCGCATCGCGCGCGGCGAACGCCTCGGCTACGACGCCGCGCCGGCGGCGCGCGGTTGGGCGATCGAAGTGCGGCTGTGCGCCGAAGATGCCGATCGCGATTACCTGCCGACGACGGGCACGCTCCATGCGGTCGACGTGCCCGAAACCGTGCGCGCCGACGTCGGCGTCGTCGCCGGCTCCGAGGTCGGCATCCACTACGACTCGATGCTCGGCAAGATCATCGCGTACGCGCCGACGCGCGGTGAAGCGGCGCAGGTGCTGCGCGACGCGCTCGTGCGCACCTGGGTGCCCGGCGTGATCACGAATCGCGAGCAGCTCGCGCGGATCTTGGCGCATCCCGCGTTTCTCGCCGGCGAGCTCGACACGCACTTTCTCGAGACGCACGCGGGCGAGCTCGCGTCGCGCGCGCCGGGCTTGGACAAGCTGCGCGTCGCGGCGGTCGCGGCAACGCTCCATGCGATCGACGCGCGGCGCGATCGACACGAGCTCGCGGCACCGGGCTGGCGCAACGTGTACTCGCAAGATCAGCGCGTCACCTACGCGGTCGGCGAGTCGCAGATCGAGCTCGGCTATCGCCCGGACGGCGACGGTTTCGCGTTCGCGATCGGCGGCAAGACGACGCTCGTGTCGCGGTTCGGCGTCGACGGCGATCGCGTGTGGTTCGTCGAGCACGGCAATCATCGCCGCGGCGCGCGCGTGCTGCGCGATCGCGATCGCGTCTACGTGCTCGCCCACGGCTACCTCGCGACGCTGATCGAAGAACCGCGGTTTCCCGATCACGCCGCGCAGGCGATCGCGGGCGGGCTCGTCGCGCCGATGCCGGGCAAGGTCGTCAAGGTGCTCGTCACGCCGGGCCAAGAAGTCGCCGCCGGCGCGCCGATCGTCGTGCTCGAGGCAATGAAGATGGAGCACACGGTGCGCGCGCCCGAGGCGGGGATCGTCGGCGAGATCAACGTGGCCGTCGGCGATCAGGTCGTCGATGGCGCGTTGCTCGGCACGATCAGCGCCTCGTAGTCCCGAACCGTTCCGCGTTGCGCGCTTTCGCCTTCGCGGCCTCGATCGCGCGGTTTTTCGGCGCCGCCGTGGTCTCGAGCGAGTCGATCAGCTCGCGGGCGACCTTGAACGTCTTCTCGACCGCACGCTCGAACGCCTTCGCGTTGGCGTCGGAAGGCGCCGTGTAGCCCGAGAGCTTGCGGACGAATTGCAGCGATGCCGCGCGGACCTCGTCGTCGGAGGCCGGCGGCTTGTAGTTGAAGAGCGTCTTGATGTTGCGGCACATCGGGGCGACCTTACGTCACAATCGACGCAATGCCACGCCGGCTGTTCATCGTGCTCGCCTGCGCGTGCTCGTCCGCGCCGCAGCAGCACGCGTCGCCGCCGACGCCCGCACCATCACCGCCGATCGACGCTGAGATTTCGGCCGATGCCGCGGTGACCGCCGAGACGCCGGGGCTGCGCTTGCCCGACGGCATCACGCCGCTGTCGTACGAGCTGCGGCTCGAGGTCGATCCGCACGCCGACGCGTTCACCGGGCACGTCAAGATTCGCGTGCGCGTCGACGCGCCGACCGATCGCGTGTGGTTGCACGCCGATCAGCTCAAGATCACCGCCGCGCGCTGGGACGACGGCGACCTCGTGCAGCTGCCGCTCGCCGGTGACGAGATGATCGCGTTCGGGTTCGGCACGCGCGTCGCGCCGCGCGAGCTCGAGCTCGCGATCGACTACACGGGCTTGACATCGCGAGATCAAGAGGGCTTGTTCCGACAACGCGCCGGCACGCGCTGGTACGTGTTCTCGCAGGGCGAATCGACGTTCGCGCGCCGGATCGTGCCGTGCTTCGACGAGCCGAAGTTCAAGACGCCGTGGCGCGTGACGCTCGACGTGCCGGCCGATCAGGTCGCGCTCGCGAACATGCCCGAGGCGTCGCGCAAGAAGCTCGACGACGGGCGCCGCGAGCTCGAGTTCGCACCGACGCCGCCGATCGCGAGCTATCTGGTGGCGATCGCGGTCGGGCCGTTCGAGCTCGTCGACGTCGGCACGGTCGGCCGCAACAAAGTGCCGGTGCGCGTCGCGGCGCTCGCCGGTGGCCGCGATCGCGTCGCCGTGGTCGCACGGCGATTGCCGCGAATCGTCGACGAGCTCGAGCGCTACATCGACGACGCGCTGCCGTGGCCCAAGCTCGATCTCGTCGTCGTGCCGCGGCTGTTCGGCGCGATGGAGAATCCGGGCTTGGTCACGTTCGCGTCGCGGCTGATCGCCGGCGATGCGCGCAGCTCGGCGTTTGCGGGCGAGTTCACGCGCGTTGCCGCGCACGAGCTCGCCCACTTCTGGTTCGGCAATCTGGTCACGCACGCGTGGTGGAACGACTTGTGGCTCGCCGAAGCATTCGCGAGCTGGCTCGGCGATCGCACGGCACTCGCGCTCGGCGTCGGCGACTCGCTCGATGCCGCGCTCGCCCGGCGCCGCGCGCTCGAGGCCGATGCGCAAGCGGGCGCGCTGCCGCTGCGCCGCACCGTCGCGAATAACGCCGATCCCGACGATGCGTTCGACGACACCGAATACGACAAAGGCCAATCCGTGCTCGCGACGTTCGAGCGCTGGATCGGCGACGCGCCGTTTCGCGCCGCGGTCCAGGCGTATCTGCGCGCGCATCGCGGCGGCATCGTGACCGCCGAGGATTTCACGCGCGCGCTCGAAGGCGTGGCCGGTCCGGACGTCGCACGCGCCTTCGCGGCGTACGTCGAGCATGCCGGCGTGCCGATCGTCGACATCGCGCTCGACTGCGCCGGATCGCCGAAGCTGGTCGCGAGCGCGCGCGACGGTGTGACGATTCCGATGTGCGTTCGCGTCGCCGACGTGGACGCGCCGATCTGCGCGCTCGTCGGCACGCGCGCGGAGCTGCCGCTCGCGTGCTGCCCGGCGTGGGTGTTACCGACCGGCGGCTACTACGTCGTGTCGTGGCGC
>DASXEF010000942.1:0-19942 GCA_036490255.1 Kofleriaceae bacterium | reverse complement strand
GTGATAGCCGGCGACGTTCACGAGCGGTTCCGGAACTTGCGCCGGGCTCGCTTTGATCTCTTGCAGACAGATCACGTCGGGCTCTTCGCCGTCGATCCAGTGCAAGACCTGCGACGAGCGTGCGCGAATCCCGTTGACGTTCCAGGTCGCGACCTTCACGGCTTCTTGCCGATCTCGCCGGCGACTTGCTCGAGCTCGGTGCGCGGCGGTGGCGTTTGCTCCGCCCACGGCAACGCGCGGCCGAGATCGTCGAGCCCGACCAGCTCGGCGATCGGTGCGCGACCGCGCGGCACGAGCGCGCCGCGATACGAGATCGCGAGCGCGACCGCGACAACCTCGCTGCCGCGGCCGAGCACCGGATCCGGCGGCATCCACGAGAACAGCGGCGCGCCGTCGACGTTGCCGGCTTCCTCGGAAGACGGGGTCGCGAGCCACACCGGATCCTCGCCGTTCGGATCGGCGTTGTCGACGTGCACGCCGACGATGCGGCGCGTGAAGCTCGCATCGAACGCGACGAGCCCCGACGGTGCGCCGCGCGTGTCGAGCGACGCGTGCACGCTCGAGAGCATCAGCGGGTGGACGTCGATGGAGAACGCCGTGCCCGGCGGGATCTCGATCAGACCGATGCAGCCGCTCAAGCCGAGCGTCCAGCGCGTGACCGGGAGCTGCGAGCTGCCGTCGAGCCGCGTGTAGATCGCGAGCGGCTCGGGAGCCTTGCGCAACAGCTCGGCGCTCGAAAACGCGATCGCGCGATCGCCGTTCGTGATGATCGTGCACGAGCCGACGACCGTCGGCGTCGCGCCGAGCGTCACCAACGGCGCCACACAGCGCAGCTCGTGAGCCGAGACGCGTGGGTCGCCCATCTCACCCATCGAGCACCACGATGCCACGGCTTCGTGCGATCGTGAAGCGATGCTCGCCGAACACGACGTGCCCGAGCTGTCACTGCGCAAGGCGCTGATCGCGACGTTCCGCAAGATCGTGCGGCTGTACTTTCGCGAGGTCGAGCGCGTCGGCGTCGCGCCGGCCGCGGATACGCGCGGCCGCGTGTTCGTCGCGAATCATCACAACGCGCTGATCGATCCGATCCTCGTGCTCACCGATGCCGCGTGCGAGATCTCGCCGATCGCGAAGTCGACGCTGTGGAACGTGCCCGGCCTGCGCTGGCTGCTCGATCGTGCGGGCGCGGTGCCGATCGTGCGGCGCAAAGATTCGCCGGATAAAGCCGGCGACGCGAACGCCGAGACGTTCGACAAGATCGCCGATCACGTCGCGCGCGGCGGCAACATCCTGATCTTTCCCGAGGGCACGAGCCACAGCGAACCGCACCTCGCGCCGCTGCGCAGCGGTGCCGCGCGCATGCTCGCCGCCGCCGAAGCGCGCCACGGCGTCGCGCCGACGTTTCAAGCGGTCGCGCTCGAGTTCGACGCGCGCGACGATTTTCGCTCGCGCTCGCTCGTGTTGTGGGGACCTGTCCGCGCGTTGGCCGACGTGCACGGCACTGGCGAAGATCGCATTCGCGCGATCACGGATCAGATGGACGGCGATCTGCGCGAGCTGCTCGTCGAAGGCGAGACCCACGACGATCGCCTGCTCGTCGCGCGCGTCGCCGAGATGCTCGCGAACGCTTCGGGCGACGCGTCGCTATCGGGCTGGAATTCGATCGGCCGCCAGGTCGAGCACGCAGGCACTGTGCTCCGCGATGCCTCGCCGAGCTTGATCGAGCACGTGCGCCGCCACGTCGCCGCGTACTACGCCGAGCTCGCGCGCTTCGGGCTCGCCGATGCGCAGCTGTCGTCGCCGCGTGCCGCGGTGACCAAGCCCGCGAAGCGCTGGATCCGTCGCGCCGCGCTCGCGCCGCTCGCCGTGCCTGGCATCGCGCTCTACGCGATTCCGTACTTCATCCCGCGCATGATCGCGCGGCGCTCCGACGCCGACGCGGTCTCGACGGTGAAGCTCGGCGCGGCGCTGGTCGTGTATCCGCTGTGGGCGGCCGGGCTCGTGACGGCGTCGTTCGTGCTGTTGCCACCGCCGCTGTCGTTCGGCGCGGCCGCCGTCGTGCTCGCGTCGCCGTTCGCCGCGCTGCAGTGGCTCGACGCGTACTGGAATCGCACGCCCGAGCACGACGCGACCGCAGCCGATCTCGCGCAGATCGCGCGGCTGCGCATCGCGGCGCGCACGGCGATCGACGAAGCGCGCGCGCGCTTACCGGCGTAGCGGCCGAAGCGGCGGGACCAACGGCAGCTGCAGCACTTCGGCGGCATCGTCGTTGGCGGCGCGATTGGTCGTCGCGCGGCGACCTAGCACGCGCAACGTGCGCAGGATCTCGTTCGCCGCCGGCCACTCCGGGCTCGCCGATCGCACGGTGACGAGCACGCCGCCGTCGACGCCGAGATCATCCGGCGCGACCGCGAACAAGTAGACGTACGGCAGCTGCTGCTTGCCGCTCACGACCTCGGCGCGAAATCCGCTCGCGCCCGGCAGCGTCACCGGCACCGGCGGCGTCACACGGCCATGCTCGGCATCGGCGGCGACGTGCGCTTTCTCTTCCAAGATGCCGTCGCGATCGATCACGAGCGCGGCGCGAAACACTTCGACCGCGAGCTCGCCGATCAGCTTGCCGTCGTGCTCTTCGCTGCAAATCACGACCGTCGCGCCCGTCGCGATCACGTTCACCGCGATCGGCGACACGAGCTCGACACCGATCGCGGGAAGCCCGCGTTGGCGCGACGTGCTCGGTGACAGCTTGTACGCAGAAGGACGCAACCCTCCGAGCTTATTGCGGGAGCGCCGCGTCCGGAGTGACACATTCTGACCGCGGCTACGCGCTGGTGATCACGGGGCTTTCCAGGCCGGCCGAAACATCACCGCGATGCGCGGCTCGGCCCGCGCGACCTTCGGAATCGCATGGCGGTACGTGCGTTGCGCCGTTCCACCCATCACGACGAGGTCGCCACCGCCGAGCTGAAACGCGGTCGATGCGCCGCCTTCGGTCGGTTTGACGAGAAATTTGCGCGCGCCGCCGAGCGACACCGTCGCGACCGTCGCTTCGAGCATGTCGCGCGCCGTGGTGTCGCCGTGAAACGCGACGCTATCGCGACCGTCGCGATACAGCGCCGCGTTGACGCGGACGAAGTCTTCGCCGTAGCGCTGCGACAACGCGATGCGCATCGCTTCGATCACGCCGCGCGGCTCGACGCGCGCGAGCAGGCGCGGCACCGCGACCACGCGCGTGTACATCGGTCGCGTTTCGCTGCGCCATTCGAGCTCGCGCTCGAGCTGCGCGAACAGCGCGGCGTCGTTGTCGATCCACGTCGGCGCGTGATCGATCCATGCGCCATGTGAAAGAGTGTTGCGCTCGATCGCGCGAAACTCCGGATCGAACGTTGCCTGCCCGATCGATGAGGCGAACAGCGGAAGCTGCACGTACGAAGTTAGCGTTAAGCTGCACGCATGCAAACTCGTGCTTACGCAGCGTCGGCTGCGAATGCGGCGCTCGCGCCGTCGACCGTCGAACGCCGCGAGGTCGGCCCGCGCGACGTTCAGATGGACGTGCTGTTCTGCGGGATCTGCCACAGCGACATTCACGCAGCGCGCAACGAATGGGCGCGCTCGAATTATCCCGTCGTCCCCGGTCACGAGATCGTCGGGCGCGTCACCGCCGTCGGCAAAGACGTCAAGAAGTTCAAGGTCGGCGACATCGGCGGCGTCGGTTGCCTCGTCGATTCATGCCGCGATTGCCATTACTGCCGCGAAGATCACGAGCAGATGTGCGAGCGCGGCGCCGCGCCGACGTACGGCGGAACCGAAATGGATCGCACGACGATCACGCACGGCGGCTACACGCAGCAGATCGTCGTGACCGAGCACTTCGTGCTCAGCGTGCCGAAGAACCTCGAGCCGTCGGCGGCCGCGCCGCTGTTGTGCGCCGGCGTCACGACGTACTCGCCGCTCAAGCAATGGAGCTGTCGCGCCGGCAGTCGCGTCGGCGTGGTCGGGCTCGGCGGCCTCGGCCACATGGCCGTGAAGATCGCGTCGGCGATGGGCGCCGAGGTCACGATGCTATCGACCTCGGCGAAGAAGCAAGCCGATGCCAAGCGGCTCGGCGCCGCCGACTTCGTGCTCACGACCGACAAAGACGCGGTCAAAGCGCTCACCGGTCGCTTCGACATCATCATCGACACCGTGTCGGCGACGCACGACTACAACGCGTTCTTGCGCATGGTCCGCCCGTACGGCGCGATGGTGTGCGTCGGCGCGCCGCCGGAGCCGCAGGCGATCAGCGCGTTCGCGTTGATCGGCGGCAACAAGCGGCTCGCCGGCTCGATGATCGGCGGCATTCGCGAGACGCAGGAGATGCTCGACTTCTGCGGCGAGCGCAACATCGTCTCCGACGTCGAAGTGATCGAAGCGAAGCAGATCAACGAAGCGTACGAGCGCACCGTCAAAGGCGACGTGCGCTATCGGTTCTCGATCGACGCGCGCACGCTGTGACGCCTCTCCCGATCAAGCTCGGGATCAAACCGGAGTCGCGCGTCGCGATCCTCGGCGCGCCGAAGGGCTTCGCGATTCGCGGCAGCACGCGCCTCGCCGGCACGTTCGACGTCATCGTCGCGTTCGTGACGAAGCGCGCCGCGCTCGCGGATCGCATCGCGACGTCGCGCGCGCACATGAATCCGGCGTGCGGTTTGTGGATCGCATTTCCGAAGCGGGCATCGGGCGTGGCGACCGAAGTTACCGAGCACATCGTGCGCGAGCTCGCGCTGCCGACCGGTCTCGTCGACAACAAGGTCTGCGCGATCGACGACGTCTACACGGGCTTACGCCTCGTGATTCGCAAAGCGCTTCGCTGATTCGAACACGGCGTCGAGCATCGGTTCGGTAAGCCGGCCGGTGAACGTGTTCTGCTGGCTGACATGATACGAGCCGATCACGACGTAGCGGCCGACGTGCGCAACGGCGCCGTGGCCGAACTTCGGGCGCGGTTTGACGTCGCAGTCGAGCGCGCGTAGTACGCCGTCCCACGCGAACCCGCCGAGCGCGACGATCACGCGCACGCTCGGCATCAGCTCGAGCTCGCGGGCCAGAAACGGCAGGCAGCGATCGCGTTCTTTCGGCGTCGGCTTGTTGTCGGGCGGCGCGCAGCGCACGACGCAACCGACGTACGCGCCGTCGAGCGCGAGGCCATCGCTCGCATCGCGCGAGGTCGGTTGATTCGCGAAGCCCGCGCGATGCAGCGCGCGATACAGCCAATCGCCCGAGCGATCGCCGGTGAACACGCGGCCGGTGCGGTTCGCGCCGTGCGCGGCTGGTGCGAGCCCGACGACGAACAGCCGCGCGCGACGATCGCCGAAGCCGGGCACGCCGCGGCCCCAATAGCTCGCGCCGATGAAGCGCTTCGGCGGCTCGTGCGTCGCACGCTCGCGACATTTCACGAGTCGCGCGCAGCGATCGCACGCGGCGATCTCGTGTGCGACCTGCGCCAGATCCGCCATCGCGTGCGACTATACGCGCGTGACGCGCTACTTCACCGCCGACTACGTCGAGCGCGCGGTGCTGCGCGACGGCTCCGTGGTGCGGCTGCGGCTCGTCGCGCCCGACGATCGCGAGCTGTTGCGCCGGAGCTTCGATCAATGGTCGCCCGAGTCGCGTTACGCGCGGTTCTTGGTGCCGAAAGACTCGCTCAGCGACGACGAGCTGACGTATCTGTGCGACCTCGATCACGAGACGCACTTCGCGCTCGGCGCGGTGCTCGAAGCCGGCGATGGCGCGGGCGAGCCGATCGGCGCCGGCATCGCGCGCTTCATCCGGCTGCCGTTTCAGCTCGGCGAGCCGAGCACCGCCGAAGCCGCGATCGGCGTCACCGACGCGCTGCACGGCAAAGGCCTCGGCAAGTTGCTGCTGTTGCGCTTGTGCGCCGCCGCAGCCGAGCGCGACATCGAGCAATTTCGCTGCGAGGTGCTCGCCGACAACACGGCGATGCGCGCGTTGATCGCGACGATCGCGCCGCAGCACACGGTCGTGAACGCCAACGGCGTCGCGACGATCGACTTCGCGATCGGCGCGATCGCGCCCGACGCATCGCCGGAGTCCACGCACACGGGTCCGCTCTACGCGATGTTGCGCGCGGCCGCCGAGAACGTCGTCGATTGGACCGACGCGGTCAGACGGTTGTGGCGGCGCTAACCCGATCGAGCACCGCGACCGCGTCGTCGAGCGAAAACGGCTTCTCGATCCATGCAGCGACGTGCGGCGACATCCGATGCGCCGCATTGCCCGACATCAGCACGACCGGCAGCGTCGGCCAGCGCTCGCGAATATCGCCGGCGAGCTCGAGGCCCGAGCGATCGGGCATCGACACGTCGCTGAGCACGACGTCGAGCTTGCCGTCGAGCTCGACGAGCAACGCGAGCGCTTCGCGTGCGCTGCCGGCGGCGTGAACCGCGAGACCGGCGACCTCGAGCGCGTTTGCGAGCGCGCCGCGCACGTCGGGCCGATCGTCGACGACGAGCACGCTGCGCGCGCTGCCGGTGCTCGCCATGTGTTTGGGCGTGATCCGCCGCGGCGATTCGATCGGGCCGGCGATCGGCAGCAGCAAGTGCACGCGCGTGCCCGCGTTCGGCGCGCTGTCGATCCAGACCTTGCCGTCGGACTGCGAGATCAAGCCGTACACCGTCGCGAGGCCCAAGCCGGTGCCGATGCCGGCCGGCTTCGTCGAGAAAAACGGCTCGAATGCACGCGCGCGCGTCTCGCCATCCATGCCCTGACCGGTGTCGGCGACGACGACGTGGATCTGCTCGCCTTCGCGTGTCGCGCGCAGCGCGAGCGAGCCGCCGGTCGTCATCGCGTCGCGCGCGTTGAGCGCGAGGTTGATCAGCGCGAGCTCGAGCTGGCCGGGATCGACGCGAATCATCGGCAGCTCGTCGTGAACCTCGGCGGCGACACGAATGTGCTCGCCGAGCACGCGCTGCAACATCCCCGCGACGCGGCGAAGCAACGCCACGAGATCGGTCGGCTGCGGCGACAGTGCTTGCTGGCGCGCGAACGCGAGCATCTGCTGCGTCAGCGCGGCGCCTTGCTGCATCGTACGCTTGACGTCGGCGAGGTCGCTGCGCACTTCGTGATCGGCCGGCAGCCGGCGCTCGGCGCGCTCGACCGAGGTCAGCGCGATCGTCAGCAGGTTGTTGAAGTCGTGCGCGACGCCGGCGGCGAGGTGACCGATCGCGTCGAGGCGATGGGCCTTGTGAACTTGCTCTTCGAGCATCACGCGCGCGCTGACGTCGTGCACGATCGACAGCAAGAGGTCGCGGCGACGCAACCGCACCGGTCCGCTGTAGACGTCGACATCTCGAACTGCCCCGCTCGCGGTGCGGTGGCGAAAGTGGAACGCGGTCGACTGCGCGGTTCGCGCGCGTTCGAGCTCGGCGTGCAGCTCCTGCGCGTCGAGCACGTTGATGTCGGCGATGTTCATCGTCCGCAGCTGCGCGAGTGACCAGCCGTAAAACGCCTCGGCGGCGGGATTGGCGTCGACGATCATGCCGTCGGACGGGTCGATCAACAGCTTGATCGCCGTGTTGACCTCGAACATCGCGCGATAGAACTCCTCGCGCTCGCGAAGCTCCTCCAGTTCCGTTCCCACCGGGACTGACTCTACCCGGTTGTCTCCTCGGGTAGTCGAGGTGGGGCGCCAGTCGTGGCCCGAGGTAGCCAAGCTGTTGATCGATCAAGACGTCTCCCGTGGCACGCGTTCTGCTCATTCGGGAAGACAGCGCAAACCCACCACCCAAGGACGTTCCCCATGTCGACCCAATCCAACGACGAGCTCCCCACCCTCGACCTCGATCAGCTCTCCGCGGTTTCCGGCGGCGTGACGACCGACTCCAGCACCACCGACGCGATGACGACGATGATGCAGCAGGTCATCGCGTCACTCTCCGACCTCACGCAGAATCAAGGCGGCAGCTCCAGCAGCATGATGATGGAGATGTTGCCGATGATGATGATGATGCGCGGAGAGTCCTCGGCGGCCGCAGCGCCGATCGAGTATCCGCAGCAGATCGCACCACCGATCGGCAACGGCACCGGCTGGACGCTGGTCTAAGTCACGCGCGGCGGTTACCGTCCGCGCATGGCACTCAAGCGCACGAGCACCGCCGTCTGGCACGGCAACGGACCACAAGGCAAGGGCGCGATCTCGACGCTGTCGGGCGCGCTCAAAGATCAAGCGTACGGTTTCAACACGCGCTTCGCGTCGGAAGACGGCAAAGCGGGCACGAACCCCGAGGAGCTCTTGGGCGCCGCGCACGCGAGCTGCTTCACGATGGCCGTCGCCTTTGCGCTGACGGCCGAGAAGCTCGAAGCAACCGAGCTTCGTACCGTCGCGACGGTCACGATGGACAAGCTCGAAGCGGGCTGGTCGATCACACACATCGACCTCGCGCTCGAAGGCTCCGTACCGAACATCGACGACGCCAAGTTTCAGGCGATCGCCGACGGTGCGAAGAAGAACTGTCCGATTTCGCGCGCGCTAGCTGCGACGCCGATTTCGATGACTGCAAAGCTGCACTGATCCCACCTGCCGGGTTCGTGTCGCCCTTCTGCACGCGAGCGGCCTCGAGATCGCCTGGTGGCGAACCGCCGCGTCGAGCCGAGTAGCACGAGCCACTACCATCACGGTTTCAGTCTAGATCCACATCCACGGAAGCTGATTTGCCCTTGGGGGGCGGCGGCGGTCCTTTGCGGACTTGCTGGAACGTTTGTTTGAGCTCTTCGGTTTCGATTTCGACGGTCAAACCGTCGAGCGCGGAAGCCGGGAGCCCGAGTGCGTTGGCGAGCGCGCGGAGATAGTCGTCTTCGGCCAGGTCGATCTCGTCATCGGACTCGATCACGGCGCTGGCGAGGAACAAGAGCTTCTTGCGATCGTCTTCGGAGTCGCTCGCGAATGCTTTGGCGGTCGCGGCCACGTCGAACGCTGCCGAATCGAAGCTCGCGATACGCAGCTCGACTTCGGTGGGCAACTCGCCCGCGAGATCCTCGAGGAGAGCTCGGATCTCGTCGCGTTCGGCGTCGCGGACCTCGCGGTCGGCATACGCAGCTCCGAGTAACACGTCACACAGCGGCAAGATCCGGTCGGCGATCGCCATCGCCGCGGAGCATAGCGCGGTGCTACCAGCCGCGGTGGCAACAGCCGCCGCCACCGTAACCGTAACCACCGCCGCCGCCATAAACCAAGACCGGCGCGGCCGCGTATTCGGGACGCGACATCATCATCGCCATGCACATCATCATGTCGTCGCTGCTGAAGCCGTTGTTGTTGTTCTTGCCGAGCGACGCGATCTCGTTGTTGAGCGCGCTGAACGCACCGCCGAGGCCGCCGCACGAACCGGTGCCCAAGCCGCCGAGCGTTCCAGTTGTGCCCGTGCCGGTTGCTCCGGCGGCCGCAGAGCCGCCAGCGATCGTCGAGCCCGTGCCGCCAGTAACCGTTTCCAGAGAAGTCTTCGTGATGGTCTGCATGGTGGGATGCTCCTTCGTAATTGCCTACTAAAGCAGACGTCGTGCCAGGGCTATGTATACGTAATGATACGGGAAGGTATGCCTCGATCTGTCTGGCGCTGGTTGACAGCTCGAATACTCGCGGCGACAGATCGCGGCGCTCGGCACTTCGATCGGTATACGCTGCGCGCCGATGCGAGCCCTCGTTGCTGCGACTCTGCTCGTCCTGACCGCCGCCGCTCATGCCGACGGCAACCTGGAGCTTGCAGGAGGCATTTCGATTCCTGCGGGAGACAGCAACTGGCAAAACATCGCGAAGACGAGCCCGAAGCTCGGCGTACGGATCGGCGACTTTTTCACGCATGACCTCGGTGTGATGCTGCAGGCCGACTGGACGCCTGTGAGCCTCAACAACTCGGGTGCAGCGTTCGGCATCGGCGAGGCTGCATTCGCCGCGCACGTGTTTCGAGTCTTGATCGACTTCACCGGCCAGCGTCACATCACCGAGCACGTCGTGATCGGCGGGCGCGCCGGCATCGGCATGGACATCGCTCACGCGAGCGGCAGCATCTCGGTGGGTGCAGCAGCCGGCTCGCGTGCAGACACCGACGTCGGACTCGCGGTCGAGTTCGGCGGCGGCGTCTGGTACGACTTCGGCGGCACGCAGGTCGGCGGCGAGATCGCGCTGCCGATCGGCAATCACTCGTCGCCGTCGGAGAACGGCAGCTTCGCGTTCCAATACGCGATGTACGACGTCGATCTGCTCGCCGTCGTTCGGCTCCGCGGCTTCTAGAGCGCACCTCATAACCAGCGCGAGGCGAGACCAAGCGATGCGGAGCGAATTGCGGCGCACGAGGCCTGGGCTTGCCGCCAGGCTCGAGCGAGAACCGGCCGTACGTCGCAAGGCGCCCTCATCGCGACGGTCACGGCCCACGCTGGTTATGAGCTGCGCTCCGATGAGGGCCGCGGTCGCCCTCGCGCTGGTTGCATGCAGCGGATCGCCCGCGCGCGTGGTCGCGCCGAAGCCCGCGCCGCCACCGCTCGAGCAAGCGCGCGGGTTCGAGCTGCCGCCGCATCGCGACTACGCGCGCGCCGCCGCGATCTACAGCGACGCGTGTCGCGACGGCCAAGGCGATCTGCTCGCGTGCCGCAAGTTGCTCGCCGCGATCCTGCACGCGCGCGGCACCGAGTTCGACGACCACCGGCTCGAGCGCATCGCCGATGCGATGTGCGGCAATCACGATCTCTACGGCTGCGTCGCGCTGAGCTACGCGCTCGATGCACCGCGCGACGCGCCGCTGCGCACCGAAGCCGAACGCGCGCGCAGCGATCCGGGACCTGCATGCGAGCACGGCGATGCAGCCGCGTGCGACGTCGTGCTCGAGCTGCAAGGCCCGAACATGGCCGGCGCGGTGCGGCACCGCGAAGCGAGCTCCGCGTGCAATGCCGGCGTCCTGCGCGGGTGCGCCGAGTTGATCGCCGATGTGACCGCGTGCGCGCCGAACAACGCCGCGCGCTGCACGCTCGGACTCGAGGTCGCGTGGCGCGCCGGCACCAAGCACGCCGAGATCGATGCGCTCGCCCGCGTGCGCGCGGCATGCGATCGCGGCGACGCCGATGCCTGCGCGCTACTGCCCGGCCGCGAGCTCGCGCCGGCCGAGCTGTGCGCCGCGCACGACTACACCGCATGTGCCGCCGCCGCATGTGCCGGTGATGCAAGCGCCGATGCAATCGCCAAGGCGCATCGCGCCGACGCGAACTGCGCCGAGCTCGCCGCACGCGACGCGAAACGGCGCGAGCCACCGCCGCGCACGCGCGAGCCGATGCCCGCAGAGCCGCCGATCAAATCGGTCGCGCCGCAGCTGCTGCCGGCGTTTCGCGCGATCGCGTTTCGCCGGCTCGCAACGGCGATGGATGATTGGAGCTGGCCGCGGCTCGAGATCCGCAACCAGAGCCGCGTCAAGATCGTCCGCTTGCGCGCGGTGATGTACGCGTACGACGCGGCCGGCGCGCAGGTCGCGCGTTCGCGCCCGATCGAGACCGGCCCGATCATGCTCGCGCCCGGCGCGCTCGCGACGATCGCCGCCGAGCCGACCGATCGCATCCCCGACGCCGCCGTCGCGTTCGGCCTGTGTTACGACCAGATCGCGTTCGACGGCTTCGCCGCGAACAACTTCGGCGGCACCGTCGACGCGGTCGGCTGTCCCGATCAGCTGCCGCGCGGCAGCACGGGCCTCGCGCTCGATGCCGGCGGCTCGCTGACGCAACGCCGCATCCACGCGGCCGCGCGCGATCACGCGGTCGCGCGCTACGAGACGACCGAAGGCACGCGCGCCGGCGCGAGCACCGACGGCCTCGGCGCGCTGGTCACCGGTGCGTACGCGTTTGCCGGCACCGACGTGCTCGGGCCGCCCGGCACGAAGACCATTCCGATCGCGGTCGCCGGGATCGGCGTGATCTTCAACCTCGCATCGGCGCCCGCGTTGCGACTCACGCCCGAGCTGCTCGCGAAGATCTTGCAGGGCGACATCACGCGGTGGAACGATCGCGAGCTCGCGCGCGACAACCCGCTCGTCACGCTGCCCGACGAGCCGATCGTCGTGATGCGCGAGGTCGGCTGGGACTCGCGCACCGATCGCGACACCGACGTGTCGCGCACGCTCGTCGCGTACCTGGTGCACGTCGCGAAGTCGGCGTGGCACTTCGGCGCCGGCTTCACGTGGCCGATCGAGATCCGCCGCGTGCAGGGATTGGTCTCGCTCGTGGCGATGACCGAAGGCTCGATCGCGTTCGTCGAGCTGTCGGAAGCGCACGCGCAAGGCGACGCGCACGTCGCGAGCATCCGCAACCTCGCCGGCGCGTTCGTCGCACCCGATCCGGCATCGCTCGCAGCGGCCGCGCTCGATCTCGGCGACACCGCCGGCGTGATCGACGCGAAACGCCGCGACGCCTACCCGCTCGCGTTTCCGACGTTCGTCGTGCTGCCGCAGACGCCGGATCCGCACGTCGTCGATTACGTGCGCTACTTGCTCGGCGACGGCCAAGCGCTGCTCGAACCGGCCGGCTTCGCGCGGTTACCTGCGCGCGTGCTCGCTAAAGCCCGCACGCAGCTCTAGGCCGTCGCCGCGCAATTCGGCCACGACCTCGCTCGGCAGCGGGAACCAGCGCAGCTCTTCGAAATCGCTCGTGCGCTCGGGATCGACGAGCTGGAGCGCGCGGCACTCGACGGTCGCTTCGTTGATGATGCGGCGCGCGTCTTCGATGTAGCTCGGCAACGCCCATTCGGGCTCGGTCGAGTGGCGCGAGCGATACTCGAGCTTGCCGGCGCGATACGAGATGTCGTCGAGCCGCATCACGCCCGAGCGATTGTGACGGCGATGCCGCCACTCGCCGGTGTCGGGGTTGAACGAGTAGTGCGGCAGCAGGCGCCAGCCGTCGGTCGCGACCAGGTGGATCGCGTCGAGGATGAACTGGAACTGCGTCTCCGACAGGAAGTAGTTGAAGTTGACGCGCACCCAACCGGGCTTGATGCCCTCGCAGCCGCGCACGATCTCGCGCTCGAATTCTTTGCTCGTGTCGATGTCGATGCCGAGCAAACGATGGCCGTACGGGCCGGCACAGCCGCAGCCGCCGCGCGACTGGATGCCGAACAGATCGTTGAGCAGCGCGACGACGAAGTTGTGGTGCAGATACGCGTTCCGGTGGCGCACGATGAACGACACGATCGAGAGCCGCCACGCCTCGCGATTGCCGAGGATCGCGAGGTTCTCGTTCGTCGACCACGACGCGATCGCGCGCTGGATGAAATCGACCTCGCGCTCGCGGATGGCTTCCGCGCCGACCGCGTCCTTGAGCTGGAACACGAGCCCCGCGCGGATCGATTCGATGATCGCCGGCGTGCCGCCTTCTTCGCGCATCACCGGATCGTCGACGTAGACGTGCTCGTCTTCGTTGACGTACGCGACCGTGCCGCCGCCCGGACTCGCCGGCACGCGGTTGACGAGCAGCGCGCGCTTGACCACGAGCACGCCCGGCGTTTGCGGGCCGCCGATGAACTTGTGCGGCGACATGAAGACCGCGTCTTTGCCGGTCATCTCGATCTGCACGTACGGCCCCGCCGCGGCGTAGTCCCAGAACGACAGCGCGCCGTGATCGTGCAGCAGTTGCGAGATCGCCAGCGTATCGGAGGCGATGCCGGTGACGTTCGACGCCGCCGAGAAGCTGCCGATCTTGAGCGGCCGCGACGCGAACCGCGCGAGCTCGGTTTCGAGGTGTGCGCGATCGATGTGACCATCGGCGTCTTCGTGGATCACGATCACGTCGGCGATCGATTCGCGCCACGGCAGCTCGTTCGAGTGATGCTCGAACGGGCCGATGAACACGACCGGGCGCTCCGCGTCGGGGATGCACTCGGACAGCTTGTAGCGATCGTCGAGCTCCGACGGGATGCGCAGGTTCATCACGCCGATCAGCTTGTTGATCGCGCCGGTCGCGCCCGAGCCGCAGAAGATCACGAGATCGTCGGGGCCGCCGCCGACCGCGCGATGGATGATCGTCCGGGCGTCGTCGCGAAATTGCGTGGTCTGCAGCCCGGTGCCGCTGGTCTCGGTGTGCGTGTTCGCGTAGAGCGGCATCACCTCGTCGCGAATGAAGTCTTCGACGAACGTCAGCGACCGGCCCGATGCGGTGTAGTCGGCGTATGTGACGCGGCGCGCGCCGTACGGTCCATCGAGCGCGCAGTCATCGCCGATGATCGACGTGCGGATGGTCTCGATCAGACGCGCGCTGGCGGGATGCACGCGTACAGAGTACGCCAGCTAGGCCTTCGGCGCGCTGGCGATCGCAGCGTCGAGCAAACGCTCGGCGATCGCCTTTGCGCGCAGCGGGGCTTTCGGGTCGTCGTCCATCCGCGCGGATGCCATCGCGCCGTCGTAGAGCAGCACGAGATCTTCGCCGAGCGCGTGCGGATCCGGCGCACCGGCGTTGCGCGCGAGCGAGTTGAACAAGCTGTGCGTCCACGCGCGCATTTCGTCGCAGACGCGCTCGATCGAGCTGCCTTTGCGAGCTTCGGCGCGGGCGTTGATGAACGCGCAGCCGCGAAAGCTCGGCCCGGCCGTGACATCGGCGAGCGAATCGAAGATCCCGAGCAGGCGCGCGCGCGGCGTGTGGTGCTTCGCGAGCGTGTCGGCGATCCGGATCTGTCGCCGCTCGTGGCGGCGTGCGAGATACGCCTTCGCGAGCTCGTCCTTGCTGCCGAACGTGCTGTACAGCGACGCCTTCGCCACGCCGGCGCGATCGATCACGCGGTCGACACCGACGCTCTGGATGCCCTCTTTGTAGAAGAGGTCGTCGGCGGCATCGAGCAATCGTTCGCGAGGGCTTCGCATGGGCTTGACAATACCAGACCGGTCTGTCTAGTCTATAGACATTCAGACAGAACGTTCTGTTTGTTCGATGCCGTAACCGCTACCCAGACAGAACGTTCTGATTTCAGTACCGATTTAGTGATTCAAGCAGCTTGGCGACCTCCGCCCTCGAATAAACAGAACGTTCTGTACGACCAAGAAAAGGCAAAACCGATGCAAGACCAACAACCACTCGCGCTCGTCACCGGGGCCACCTCCGGGCTCGGCCGGGCGATCGCCGAGAAGCTCGCGACCGACGGCATGTTCGTGATCGTTCACGGCCGAGATGCCGATCGCGGCGCCGAGGTCGTGCGCGGGATCGAAGCGCGCGGCGGTCGCGCGCGGTTCGTACGCGCCGACGTCGCCGATCCGAAGTCGATCGAGCAGCTCGTTGCCGCCGTCGCGGCGATCGGACCTGTCGACGTGCTCGTCAACAACGCCGGCTACGCCTGGTACGGGCCGACCGCGACGCTCGATGCGGCTGGCTTCGATGCGCTGTTCGCGACCAACGTGCGCGCGACGTATCTGCTGGTCGCCGCGTTCGCACCGGCGATGGCCGAGCGCAAGCGCGGCAGCATCGTCAACATCGGCAGCGTGCTCGGCGCGATCACGACGCCGCACTCCGCGGCATACGGCGCGACGAAAGCGGCGATCGCATCGCTGACGCGATCGTGGGCGGCCGAGTTCGCGCCGTCGGGCGTGCGCGTCAACAACGTCGCGCCCGGACCGATCGAGTCCACCGGCGCCAAAGGCGAGCGCACCGCCGCGCTCGGCAAGGGCACGTTGCTCGGTCGCGCGGCGACGAACGCGGAGATCGCCGAAGCGGTCGCGTTCTTGGCATCGCCGAAGGCCAGCTACATCACCGGCACGACGCTGCTCGCCGACGGCGGCCTCTCGGCGATTTGAACGATCGAACTGGAAAGGACCGCGTCATGCAATCGCACTCGCTCACTCACACGCCGTCGCTCCGGGCACTGACGCCGACGGCCGCGTTCTACCTGCAGGCGTCGCTGATCGTTTCGTTCCTCGCGGGATCGAGCGCGCCCACGCCGCTCTACGCGTCGTATCAGCAAGCGTGGGGATTCTCGCCGATCACGATCACGGTCGTGTTCGGCATCTACGCGATCGCGGTGCTCGTCGCGCTGCTGACGACGGGCTCGCTGTCGGATCATCTCGGCCGCAAGCCGGTGCTGTTCGGCGCGATCGCGATGCAAAGCGTCGCGATGATCGTGTTCGCGATCGCGTCTGGCGTGCCTGCATTGATCGCCGCGCGCGTGCTGCAAGGGCTCGCGACCGGCGCGGCGGCGAGCGCGCTCGGCGCCGGCATGCTCGACATCGATCGCGCGAAGGGCACCGTCGCGAACGCGGTGTCGCCGATGTTGGGCGTCGCGACCGGCGCGCTCGGCGCGAGCTTGCTCGTGCAGTATCTGCCGTCGCCGACGGTGCTCGTCTATATCGTCTTGCTCGGCGTGTTCGTCGCGCAGGCGTTCGGCGTCGCGCTGATGGCGGAGTCGATCGCGCCGAAACCGGGCGCGCTCGCGTCGCTCAAGCCGCACGTCTCGCTGCCGCCGCAAGCACGCGCCGCGATGCTCGCGATCGTGCCGGCGTTGGTCGCCGTGTGGTCGCTGTTCGGATTTTACGGCTCGCTCGGCCCGGCGCTCGCGCGATCGATCGCGCACTCGCACTCGTCGTTGCTCGGCGGGCTCGCACTCGCAGTGCTCGCCGCGAGCGGCGGCGCCGCCGTGTTCGCGTTCGGTCAGGCCGATCCGGGCGCGCTGCAGCGCCGCGGCGGGCTCGCGCTGATCGCCGGCGTCGCGACGATCCTCGCGTCGATCGCGTTCGGCTCGCTCGCGCTGTACTTCATCGGCACGATCGCGGCCGGCGCGGGGTTCGGCGTCGTGTTTCAAGGCGCGCTGCGCCGCGTGTTGCCGCTCGCGCGCGCCCACGAACGCGCCGGGCTGATCGCGATCGTCTACGTCGTGTGTTACGCGTCGATGGGCGTGCCCGCGGTGATCGCCGGCATCGCGGTCGTCTCGACCGGCAGCATCACGGTCGCCGCGTACGGCTACGGCTGCGTCGTGATGGCACTGGCGGCGATCGCGCTGGCGCTGATCCCGCGTCGCGCTTAACAGGTCAGGACGATCTTCCCCATGCCGGCGTTGCTCGCCATCCGCTCGTGCGCCTTCGCCGCGTCGGCGAGCGGCATCACGGCGTCGACGATCGGAGCGATCGCGCCCTTCGCGAGCAGCGGCACGACGTTGGCCTCGAACGTCCGCATCGCTTCGATTTTTTGCTCGAGCGGGCGTGCGCGCAGCATCGTGCCGACGATCGTCGCGCGCTTGTTCATCAACAGGCCGAGCTCGAGCTCGCTCTTCGCGCCCGCGAGCAGGCCGACGAGCGCGATGCGGCCGAGCGTCTGGATCGCGCGTAGATCTTCGTTGACGTAGGCGCCGCCGACGAGCTCGACGATCACTTTCGGCGCGGGCATCTTGTGCGCGAAGCGGCCGCCTTCATCGGGGACGACGCCGATGTCGAGCCCGAGCGGCTTGCAGCGATCGAGCTTGTCCTGCGAGCGCGCCGTGCCGATCACGGTCGCACCCATCGCGCGGCCGAGCTGCACGGCGGCGGTGCCGACGCCGCTGCCGCAGGCGTTGATCAGCAGCGCGTCGCCGCCGATGAAGCCGCCGCGCTCGACGATCGCGTCGTGCGCGGTGATGAACGCTTCCGGGACGGCGGCCGCCTGTTCGAACGACAAGTTGTCGGGGATCTTCGCGAGCGCGCGCTCGTGCGAGACCACGGCTTCCGCGTACGCACCGCCGCCGACGAGCCCGAACACGCGATCGCCGACCGCGAGTCGCTCGACGCCGTGGCCCAGCGCCTCGACTTCGCCGGCGAATTCCAGCCCCGGAATATCGCGTGGCGAGTCGGCGGGCGCGGGATACACGCCGATGCGTTGGAGCAGATCCGCACGGTTGACCGCAGTCGCGCGCACGCGCACTCGGACTTCGCCGCGGGACGGCTCCGGCAGCGGCCTCTCGACGAGAACTAATGTTTCTGGACCGCCCGGCTTGGTGATCGCGATGGCTCGCATGCTGCGCGAGTAGTAGCATCGAGTTATGAGGACCGTCGCTATGCTGCTCGGTCTCGGATTGGTCGCCTGCGGCGCGGGCAGCCAACCGCTGTTGTCGGGCGTGCCGCGCGTGAATCCGGCAGGCGTCGCGGGCGTGGCAGCGGCGGCCGCTGCGGCGATCACGCTCGCGAGCCCGGGCAGCGCCCAACAAAAGCCCGAAGATAAGATCAACGAGAACACGAAGCCGCAAAAGGTCGACGAGAGCGTGCCGCCCGACGTGCTCGATCGGCTCGACGAGCAAGAGGCGACTGCTGGCTCGGCAACGGGCTCGGCGGCGCCAGCCGTCGCGAAGAAGAAGACGAAGTCGAAGGCGAGCTCGCCGCGGTTGCCGTCACCGCAAGAGGCGGTGGAACAGACGCAGCCCTCCGCAGCTGACCAGCCTTAGACGTTGGATTTGTTCAGTAATCACTGATTGGTTGAACCAATAGACCAGTTCGTGATACGCGGCGCGTCATGAAATCAATGTGCGCCCTGATCCTGCTCGCCGCCTGTACGGCATCTCCACCCACCGGCGACGACGCGCCGGTCTCGGTTCGCGCGCGCCTCGCGGCACCGACGCAGCTGTTCGTCTCGACGACGCTCGATGCCGGCACGCTCGGCGCCGAGCACTACACCGGCTCGGGCTGGCAGAGCGGCTCGGCGTCGTTGTCGATCTCGAGCGGCGCGTTCGTCGCGTCGCTCGCCGACACGGGCGAGCTCGTCGCTTCGACGTTCGATGTCGCGTTCGATCCGATCGACGTGCCCGAGTCGGTGTTCGGCTCGCCCGCACAGCTGACGAACGTGCGGTTGCAGCTGCCCGCACCCGCGAGCGCCGTGGCGACCTGGAGCGATGCCGACGATGCGACCGCGTCCGTGCAGGTCGAGCTGTCGCTGCAGTGGTCGCTCAGCGTCAACGGTGGAACGTTGCCACTCGGCGCGCAAACGCTGCCGGCGATGCCGCTCGACGTCGCGCTGTCAGGCGACGGTGCGACCGTCGCTGCGGCGTTGACGCTTCACGCGAACGGCGAGCTTTGGCAGTGGGCAGATCTGTTGAAGCTCACGGAGCTCGATCTCGCGGCGAGCGCGATCACGACCGAGTAAGCTAGAGCGGTGGCGATTCCGTGCGAGGCATGCGGCGAGCCGGTCCACGAACAGGCGGTGAAGTGCCCGCACTGCGGCGACTTCAGCGGCGTGCCGGTCGATCCGATCGCCGCGGCTGAAATCTCGACGCAGCCGATCATCAAGCGCGAGATCGATCTCGAGGTCGCGTTCGGCGAGACCGTGATCGGCATCGTCGATGCGGTGACGAGTCACGCAGACAACGCGGAGCTGCCGCGCGCGGTCGCACGCATCAAGCGATGACCGCCGCCCTGCTCGCTCAGATCTGGAAGAAGCCGACCGACCGCGACCTGTTGCGCGTCTACGCCGATTGGCTCGCGAGCAACGGCGAGCCGGCGCGCGGTGAGTTCATCAACTTGTCGCTGCTCGCCGAGCTCTCGCCCGCCCAGCACCGGCGCCGCGATGCACTGCTCGCGAAACATCGCGGCGCGTGGCTCGGTGCCGCGCGGCCGTTCGTCTATGCGTGGCAAGAGAGCGTCGAGTCGCCGGGCTTCATCGCGAGCGCGCACTGTTCGTTCGCGAAGTTGACGCAAGGGTTCGCGCATATTCGCGCGCTCGGCCCGCGCCTGATCGTCCGCGTCGGCGAACCGAAAGCGAAGCGCGAGACGATCGCGCTCGCGAAGTTGCCGCTCGGCACGTTGTACGGCCTCGCGCTCTACGATTATCAGGGCTGGATGAGCGACGACTGGCTGATGACGGTCGCACCCGCGCTCGCAGGCTTGCGCGCATTCGCGCTGTATCCGTTCCACCGCCCCAGCGATCGCAGCTGGGCCACGATGCTGCCGTACCTTCGATCGCTCGAGCACCTCGAGCTGTG
>DASXEF010000926.1:0-11320 GCA_036490255.1 Kofleriaceae bacterium | reverse complement strand
ACAGCGAGCTCCAGAAACCACGTGGCTTGTCGCCGCCGGTTTCTTCGGAGCCTTCTGCACTCTGGCCGGTAACCGACGATGGCTCGACGATATTCCCCATCACGTCGATGCGCGGCTCGGTCGGTGTCTCGATCTGACCCGACGAGATCCGCTGGATGTAGCCGGCCATGCCGCTGCCCGGCTCGGCCTCGAGTGCGAGCAGCGTCTCTTCTTGCTCGGCTGCGTACTCCTTGCGGAACAGCTGGCGCACGAACTGGCGCAGCTCTTTCGGGTCGAAGCGATAGCCGGCGATCAGCGCGTCGAGATCGGCGGCGAGCTGCGCGGCGGTTTGATAGCGATCGGCGACGTCGCGCGCGAGCGCTTTGAGGCTGATCGCGTCGAGCTCGGGCGTGACGCGGCGGTTGAATCCCGACGGCGGCGGCACTTCGGCCTTGCGCACCTTCTCCATCAGCGCGAACTCGGTGTCGCCGCGGAACAGCTTCTCGGTCGTCAGCATCTCGTGCAGGATGATGCCGGCGGAGAACACGTCGGTGCGCGCGTCGAGCGGCATGCCGCGGATCTGCTCCGGCGACATGTAGCTGAACTTGCCTTTGAGCACGCCGATCTCGCTCGTGAACTTCATCAGCGCTTGCGCGATGCCGAAGTCGAGCAGCTTGACGTCGCCGTCGTAGCTCAGCCGCACGTTCGACGGCGAGACGTCGCGGTTGACGATATTGAGCGGCCGGCCGTCGGGACCGGCGAGGTTGTGCGCGAAGTGCAAACCCTCGGCGATGCGCGCCGCGATGTAGACCGCGTGCGGCACGGGGATCCTCTGCTGTGTCTCCTGGCAGCGCCGCAACACCTGCGTCAGATCGCGGCCGCCGATGTATTCCATCGCGATGTAGTGACGGCCGTCGATCTCGCCGATCGCACACGTCTCGACGATGCAGCGGTTCTTCAGCAGCATCGCGAGCTTGCCCTCGCGATTGAACATGTCGACGAAGCGAGCCTCGCGCGCGAGCTGCGGCCGCATCACTTTGACGGCGTAGAGCTTGCCTTCGCCTTTTTCGGCCGTCTGCGGGCGCGCGCGATAGACCTCGGCCATGCCGCCGCGTGCGATGAGGCCGAGCAAATAATACGGACCGAAGGCCACCGGATCGTTCGGCGCCCCCGGCGATAATTTGCCCTCCTGTGACGGCCGCTCCGAGACCACGGTTTGTCGGACCTTACCACGTCACGACAAGGCGCTGACCCGCCTCGAGCTGCACCTCGCGCTGCTCAGTCCGCATCCCTGAATCGTCTTTGAGGACCATTTTCAACTTACGACCGTCGGCCGGCACGGCGACACCTACCTCGGGCGATGTGATCCCGAGATCGATCATCACGCCGGCCGCTTTGGGGTTCTCGAGCGCGATGCGGCCGTACGGCGCCTCGAGCTTGTTGACGACGATCGCCCAGCGAAAGCTCATGTTCGCGGGCTTACCAGCCTCGACGCTGGCGTACTCGAACAGCGCCATCTCGTACTTCGGGTTGAAGCACAGTCCTTTGTAGTTGCCGGGCGCGACCGCGAGGCCCTTGTCGGGCAGCTTGCCGATGATTTTCTGGCGGTTGAGCCACATCTCGCTGCACGGCAGGCTCGACGACACGAGCAGGGTGCCGAGCGCTTGCGAGCCGTCTTTGCCGAGCTCGGTGCGGACGAGATCGGCGTTCGCGCCGAACGGTCGCTCGACGAGGTAACGCAGATAGAACTCGCGCTTTTTGACCGGCGCATCGAGCTTGTCGTAGGTCGCGCCGAGCTCGCGCAAGAAGCCGGGCAGGTCGGGCGCGAGCGCGTCACCCATGTGGAAATCGACGAGCGCATCGCCGTAGCTCTTGGCCGCGAAGGCCGTGCGACCGGCTGCGAACGCCTGCTTGGCCTCCACGACGGCCGGCGTGAGCAAGAGCTTGTCGGCGAACGGATCGGGCGATGCGGCGAGCCGCTTGGCCTCGACATCGGCCTCGTCGCGCGCTTTTTTGTCGTCGGTCGCGGCCGCGAACGTCGCCCAGGCGTCGGCGGCCTCGGCGTTCTGACCGGCGAGCGTCCACAGCGTCGCGAGCTGTTTTTGCTCGGGGCTGCCGGCGCCACGCGCCAGCGCGAGCGCTTCGTACAGCGGGATCGCGCGCGCCCAGTCACGTGCCTTCACCGCTTTCTCGGCGGGGGCGACGAGAAACGCAGACATCTCCGAGCGCGACGTTTTCGTCGTCACGGTTCTGTACAGCTCTGGCTCGGGTGCCGCCGCGGCCACGGCCGAGATCAGCACCACGAGCGCCGGTAGCGCTCTCATCCCGTAAAATCGTAGCGCGGTTTCATCGCACCTCGCACTTCAGCGACCGACAGGCTTTGTAGTGCCGCCCACTCACCTTACGAATTCACGTTTCGAGTCAAGTGGTTGGTCGAGTGCTATCGTGATCCGGGGAATGCGGGCCGTCATCCTCGAACGCAACAAGCTCGTCGGCCGCCGCGTCGCGAGACTGTTCCATGCCGCCGGCCTCACCGCCGAGACGGTCGAGGAGCCTTCGCAGCTCGGGCCGGCGCTCGACACCGCGGACGTTGTTTGCTGCGACGTGTTCGATGCCGACTTCGTCGCCGAGCAAGTGCGCGGTCACAAGCGGCTGCGCGGCGTGATGTGGACCGCCGAGCCGCTCAAGCGCGCGCTGCGCTATCTCGTCGACACGCCGCGTATCGATCACGTGCTCGCGCGCAAAGATTTCGAGTCCGCGCCGCGCGCGTGGGAGGTCGCGATGCTCGCGCGCCGGCTCGCGAGCCGCGAAACACCGACGATCTCGGCGTACGTCGATTGGGGCCACGGCGTGATCGAGCTCGACGTCGCGACGACGGCGGATCGCGACCACGCGACGGCCGCGATCAGCGAGTTCGTGCTGCGCTTGGCGGTTCCGCGCCGCGTCGCCGACATGTTCGCCGAGCTCGGCCACGAGCTGCTGATGAACGCGATGTACGACGCGCCCATCGACGAGCGCGGCAAGCCGAAGTACGCGGGCGACCGCAAAGCCGACGTGCGGTTGACCGATCGCGAGAAGCCGACCTTGCGCCTCGCGAGCGACGGCTCGCGGCTCGTCATGCAAGTGCGCGATCCGTTCGGCCGGCTCGAGCGCCGCCACGTGCTCGACGGGCTGACCCGCGGGCTCGCCGGCGGCGAAATGGATCGTTCGAACGGCGGTGCGGGCTTGGGCATGGCGATGTGCCATAACGCGTCGACGGCCATGTACTTCGACGTTTCTCGCGGTAATCACACCGAAGTGACCGCGATCTTCGAGCTGGATATGAACCTTCGCGAGCTCCGCACGCAGGCGAAGTCGCTACAGCTGTGGAGTCGTTGATGGAAGTCCAACGCGCATCGCGATCGAGGTTGCAGCCGCCGGCGACGGGTGCCGAGCCGAAGCTATCGATCGAGAAGTTTGCCGACGGTCCGATCACGTTGCTCAAGTTCTCGGGCACGATCGACGAGGCGTTCGACGGCAAGAAGCTGGCGGCGAGCGTCGACAGCGAGGCATTGGTGCTGGACCTCGGCGGGGTCAAGAAGATCTCGTCGTTCGGCATCCGCGAGTGGGTCGATTTCATCGTCGCGGTCGGCGCGCGCGCGAAACAGATCGTGCTGATCGAGTGCTCGCCGAAGGTCGTCGACCAGCTCAACATGGTCGCGAACTTCGCGGGCAGCGGCCGCGTGTTCAGCTTCTACGCGCCGTTTCGCTGCGACTACTGCGACTCGGAGCACCGCGTGCTGCTCGACGTCGCCAAAGACTTCGAGTCGATCAAGACGCAAAAGCTCGCCGAGCGGCCGTGCCCGACCTGCCGCGAAGCGATGTACTTCGACGACGATGGCACGACGTACTTCGCGTACATCCTCGGCCAAGGCGGCTTCGAGCTCGAAGCCGAGCTCGCGCAGTTCTTGGCGGCGAAGCTCGACTATCGCGTCGGCTCGCTCGGCGGCAAGCTGCGCGTCGACAAGATCATCGAAGGCCGCATCACGTACTTGCGATTCACCGGCGATCTCGACGGCACGTTCCAGAAAGACAAGCTCGCCGAGGGCCTCGAAGGCACGGTGATCGTCGATCTCTCGGCGGTACCGCGCGTCGAGCCGGCCGGCGCCGCCGCGTGGCGCGCATTCGTCCAGCAGGTTTCGCCGCTCGTCGATCAGATCGATCTGATCGGCGTCGCGCCGACGGTGGTCGAGCGCATCTGCACGAAAGACGACCTCGGCGCGAAGGTCGCCGTGCTCGATTTCTCGCTGCCGTACGCGTGCCAGACGTGCGGCACGACGAGCGCGCAGCCGATCGAGGTCGTCACGCACGCGGAGGTCTTGAAGTTCGCGACCGCGCCGGAGCTGCGCTGCGCGACCTGCAAGAACGCGATGGTGTGCACCGCCGCCGAATCGCTGATGACGATCCTGCCCGGCTTGCCGAAGCCGACGGGGACGCCGGTCTCGAAAGATGTCGCGCGCCAGATCGAAGAGCTCCGGCACAGAAAGCTCGAGCGCCGCACCGCGGGCTCGCCGCCGCTGAGCCGGCCGGGTACCGGGCCGGTCGTGTCGCGTCGCAATACGATGCCGATCCTCGTCGGTGCCGCGGCGGTCGCCGTGCTCGCCGTCGCGTACGTCGGCTTCACGCGCGGCCATTCGACGTCGAGCGGCCCTTACAAGCTCGGTCCGGTCACCGGACGAAGCGCGCCGGCACGCCCGGCGTGGATCGGCGACGGCGCGCTCGGCTCGCTGACGTGCAACGACACGTCGTGCGTCGGCGTGTCCGATGCGGTCGCGAGCCAAGGCGAAGCCGAAGATGAAGCGAGCGACGCCGCGTACGAAGGCATCGCGTATCAGGTCGCCGGCGACGGCTGGCTCGCTTCGATCGCGCCGCAGCTCGTCGAGACGCGTGCGGCCGCGTTCGCCGCGGTCGAGCGCGACGCGCAGAGCGCACAGGCGCGGCGCGACGTTCACGACGGTCGCCACGCCGTCGCGCGGTTGTTCACGCAGCCGGGCCGCGTCGTCGCGCCGCCGGTCGCCGGGCGATATTGGGAATCGTTCGACGGCCCCGACGGCAAGCGCTTCGTCGCGTTCGCGCAGGTCGTGATCTCCGCCGCCGACGCGAAGCACTTCGCGGGCCGGCAATCGCCGACGAGCCACGCGCTCGGCGCGACGGTCGTCGATCTGCAGCCGGAGCTCGGCTGGCGCTTTCCGAAGCTCGATCACGGCGCCGTCGTGACCAAGCTGCAACCGGGCGCGCTCCAGGAGCTCGGGCTCGCCGAGCACTACATCGTGCTCGCGATCGACGGCCACGACGTCGCCGACGGCAAAGCGTTCGAGAAGCTCGCGACCACCGAATACGATCAGGTGGTCGGTCTCGGCGGCACGTTCCGCGTGCTCGTCCAGGCCGATACCGGCGATCCGCGCGAGTTCTCGGCGACGATCGCGGCGCCTGCAAGCGCGACCGGGCCGCAACGGCCGGGCGTGCGCAACGCCAACGGCACGGTCTCGAGCCCCGGCGGCGCGATCAACGTGTGGGATCGCTACGGCGGCAATCGCGGCAGCGGACGTGATGATCCGACGCAGTAGCTTGGCGCTGATGCTCGTCGGCGTTACGGCGGTGGCGGCGCCGCCCGCGAAGTTCACGTCGGAGTATCAGGCCGGCGTCGACGCGTTTCGGCTCGGCAAGTACGACGATGCGCGCGCGCACCTCGAGAAAGCGCGCGCGCTCGCGCCGAAGCTTCCCGGTCCGTATCGATTTCTCGCCGCGGTCGCGCAGGCCGAGTCGCGATGGGACGACTGCATCGATTCCGCGCGCCACGCGCTCGAGCTCAACCCGGCGTCGAGCGAGGTCGGAGAGACCCGCAAGCTCCACGACGCGTGTCGCGCGTCTGCGGGCCGGATGCCGTATCGCGGCCCCGCCCTCGGCGAGGGAGCGGCGATCGCGGTGACCGCGAACGTCGACGGCGCGACCGTGCGGATCAGCGGGCTGACCTACGGCGGCACGCCGCTCGATCCGCGGCCGATCACCGCCGGCGCGCACGAGATCGAGATAGTGAAGCTCGGTTACAAACCGATCAAAGTCTCGATCGACGCGCTGCCCGGGATCGTGACCGATGTGGCCGTCGAGCTGCCGTCTGCCAACTGATTCGTGCAGACGTTCGGTTGCACCGCGCTGCGGCGCGAAGCTCTGATCTCGTGCTCGCGCGGCGTTAGCGGCGGTACATGCGTTGCACTTCGCCGGCTGCATGAACCGGATCTCCGCGCTGTGTCTCGCGCTCAGTTTCACCAGCCTCGTCGGTTGCGTCAGCGAGGTCGACGGCACCGAGCCCGATGGTGACGGCAACGACGGCGAAGGCGTTTCGCCCGAAGCGGTGAGCGCGGCGACGGTCGATATCGGCTTCGACGGCTTCGCCGATCAGTTCGGCGATTACTCGACCTTCTACGGTATCGACACGACGCACGCGCACCTCTGCCACGGCTACTTCGCGTGGAACGTCGGCTCGCAAGCCGCCAACTCGGGCGATCCGAGCGATACGTCGTCGCGCGCCTATCTCGACCACTGGCTCGCGGCCGCCGAAGGTCACTGCGCCGAGGTGCTGATCGCGTTCAAGTCGATGAGCAATGGCGCCGCGCCGAACGAAGACGACTTCACGACCGCGTTCACGAACTTCGTGACGACCGACTGGAAGACCGAGACCGGCTTCACCGGCACGTTCGACTTCTCGACGTGGAACGAGCCGAACAATCCGGGCACCGCCGGCAACGGGCTCGGCGTGCAGATCGAGGCGAACCTCGCGGCTCGCTACTATATGGACGCGACGAAGCTATGCCGCTCGCACGACTGCCAGGTCGTCGCCGGCGACTTCGCGACGAACGGCAACATGTGGGACGACCTCGAGTGGAACTGCGCGAACGACAACGTGCCGCTCGATCAGTTGTGCGCGGAGCACAGCTCCGAAAACCCGGCGCGCGCCGCGGCGAGCTACCTCGACAAGTACAAGAACGAGATCGCGCAGCACCGCAACGACGCGCGCTACTCGCTCGGCGCCGACTTCCATCCGATGGTCTTCGCCTACCACGGCTGGCACGACACCAACGAATATCTGGGACGCGGCGCGCATTGCGACAGCTACGCCGATTGCGCGGCGCGGCGCATCGAGAAGTCGCTCGGCGGCATGTGGTCAGCCACAGACATCTGGGACACCGAAGACGGGATGGGCCAGAACGGTGCACTGTCCGATCACGATCAAGCGTGTGGTGCGGCGTTTTTATTGAGGCTTGCGACGATCACGAGCCGCGTCAAACGCGTCTACATCACGCGGTTGAGCGGCGGAACCGACCAACTGATCGACGCAGGCGCCGCCCGGCCGGCGCTCGGCGTGCTCGCGAACCGCGAGAAGACCTATCAAGCCGACTGCAAGTAGCGCCCGAATCTAGACGCGGCGACTCGCGGCGTCTTACCATTCGTGTGGGGACGTGCGCGCCATCGCCACAAGTCTCCTCGCATTGGTTGCGGGGTGCGTCGACGGATTTCAGGGATCGAACATCGAGTTCGACTTCTCGGCGGATATGCCTGTGCAAGCGTCGGTCGGCGCGACGCCCGGCACCGGCGAGGTTGCGAACGCGACGCACTTCACGCTCTACGCGACGCAGGCCGGTTCCGACGGTTCCGACGATTCGCTGTTCGCGGTGCAGACGTTCGAGATCCATCGCATCGTCGATCTGACGTCGCCGTGCTTCATCGACGTCGGCGATCACGTCGCGCATCCCGGCTTGCACGTCTCGCAATACGCCGCGGTGATCGCGCAAGACGTCGGCTTCACCGACATCACGAACCCGCCTGCCACGGCGACGCCCGAGCAGATCGAGGAGCTCGCGACCGCCGAGCAACGCGAAGTCGACATTCAATTGCTCGTCGGGCCGACCGGCATCCGTGCGGTCACGTCGGCGTCGACCGGCAACTATCCGGCGGTGGCGACCGACTGCACCGACACGAACGGCATCCCGCCGCCGACGTGCACCGATGCCGCTTCGAACCAGCGCCGGCTCGACGCGTGCCAGGCGTTCTGGAAATCCGATCCGGACTATTACGAAGGCACCGACCTCGTGCTGACGTCGCCGCTCAACGGCGTCGATCACGGCATGATCGACGGCGAGAATCCGATCAACTTGTCGCCGGTCGGCGGCGCCGGGTTCTACGTCGATTCCAACCTCGTCGGCTTCGACGGCTACGCGGTCTACGCGGAGCCCGATGCGCAGACCACCCCCGGCGGCGATCTGATCTTGTTCGGAACGCCGACGATGGCGACGCGCGGTGTGACGCACGTCGACATGTCGACGCCCGGCACCGGCCTCGTCACGGCCGAGCTCGCGATTTTCTCCAACCTCGGGGAAGACAATGTCCAGTTCTAAGCTTGCGGCACTCGCCGTCCTGGTCGTGCTCACCGCGCTGGCGAGCTGCAACGACACCAACTGCGGCACCGGCACCATCGACGACAACGGGACATGCAAGCCCGCCGACGAGACGGTCGGCGACGGCCAGTGCGGATCGAACACGGTGCTCGAAGGCGACCAGTGCGTGCCGATGTATCCGCCGACGCAGTGCGATCCGACGACGACCACACCGATGACCGATCCGGTGACCGGCGTCGTGACGTGCGTCGGCAACGGCGGCGGTGGTTGCGACGCGACGTTCGCGTGCCCGCAGCCGACGAGCGGCAAGCAGACGATCTGCGGTCAGCTCTACAACTTCGAAGACGACTCGAAGTTCCAGGAAGCGAACCCGATGGGCTCGCAATGCGGTAGCGGCGGTGGATCGGCGGCGTGCGCGCTGCAGATCCTGGCGTTCGACGCGGTCGCGTTCGGCAGCAACCCGACGGGCACGGCGCCGCTCGCGACCGATCCGGTCTACATCGACGACTGCGGACGATTCCGCGTGCAGAACATCGATCTCACCGGCGTCGGCCCGTTCGTCGCGCTCGGCATCGACGACGCGGGTCAACCGCTCGGCCCGACCGGCGTGACGGTGACGACCGGCGCCGCGTTGCCGCAACAGCCGAGCACGGCGACGCCCAGCTTCGAAGGGTTCATCGTCAACGAGACGACGGTCGGCGGCTGGCAGGCCAGCGGCGGCCCGATGCTCAGCTCGGGCATCTACGCCGGCATCTTCCGCACGCACGTCTGCGCCGCGTTCGACGCGATGTGCACCGGCGACGCGTTCGCGACGCAAGGCGGCGTGACGTTCACCAAGTCGGGCTCGACCGAGCCCGCCGACGACTACTACTTCGTCGCCGGCGCCACGCACGATCAGGTCGATTCGTCGGCGACCGCGACGAGCGACAACGGCACCGGCCTCTTGACGATGGCTCAGGTCAGCGACGGCCTCATCTACAGCGGCACCGGCGGCATCACCGACACGACGAACTGCAAGTGGGAGACACACCCGGCGGCGTCGCTGCCGGGCATCGTGTTCTTCCAGATCTATCGCCCGATCAACTCCTCGTTTAACACCACGTGCACCCAGTAGCGCGCAGCTCTCTCGTCGGCCTCGTCGCGTGCGCGGTTGCCGCGCCGTCCGCGTTCGCCGATCCGACGGCTGGCGTCGACGCGGTGCTGTTTCGGCCGTCGTACGACAGCAACGGCGTGTTTTCGGTCGAGGGCGCGCGGCTCCTGCCCGTCCACGACATCTCGCTCAAGCTGTTCGGCGGCTACACGCCGGATCCGATCGACGCCGCGGTCCCGGGCATCGGAGCGATGGCCGGCGACACGACGCGCGATCACATCCTCAACTACGTCGCGCAGCTCGACTTCGCGTTCGGCATGACGATCACCGACCGCATCGCGATCGGGCTCGAGACCGCGGGTTACCGCACCGAGGTCGGTCCGGGCTACGGCCAGCGCGGCTTGTACGGCACCGGCGGCGTCGTCGAGAAGCCGTCGAGCGGCCTGGTCTCGCTGCGCCCGCTGTCGAACATCGATCCGTCGGCGAGCCCGAACGATTCGTCGGCGTATCTCGGCGACGGCATCGCCGGTCCGCTCGACGTCCACGTCGGCCTCAAGATCGCGATCATCCAGACGCCGAGCATCGCGCTCACGGCGATCGGCAGCGTGTTCTTGCCGTTCGGCAACGAGAACATGCTGCTCGGCGACGAGAACTTGGTCTACGAGCCGAAGCTCGCGTTCGAGTATCGGCCCGATCCGCACAAGCAAACGCGCATCGTCGCGAACGCCGCGGCGCGAATCCGCGAGCGCACCGTGCTCGAGGCCTACGACGTCGTCGATCCGATGGCGTCGCCGGCCGATGCGAAGATCTTCATGGACATCGGCTCGGAAGCCGTCGTCGGGCTCGGCGCGGTCTGGCAGATCGCGCCGCGGTTCATGCTCGCCGCCGAAGCGCAGGGCTATCTGCCGCTGCCGGCCGACATGAGCTACGGGCCTTGTTATCGCTACAACGGCGAGCCGTGCTCGTCGATCGCGGCGAGCGATTACTGGCCCGGCGCGAAGCGCGGCGATCTCACGTCGCTCGTCACGGCGGGCATGATGATCCGGCTCTCGCCGGACGTCACCGCGAACGTGTTGGTCGGCACCGAGCAAGGCGGCGATCGCGGCGCGCCGTTCATGGTGCAAGGCGGGTTGACGTGGGCGCCGCAACCGCTCGGCGCAGGCGCCGGCGATCTGCGCGACCGCGACGGCGACGGCATTCCCGATTCGCGCGACGCGTGCCCCGACGAGCCGGAAGACAAAGACGGCTTCCAGGACGAAGACGGTTGCCCGGATCCCGACAACGACGGCGACGGCATCCCCGACGCGCAAGACAAGTGTCCCGACGAGCCGGAGGACAAAGACGGCTTCCAAGACGCCGACGGCTGCCCGGATCGCGACAACGACAACGACGGCATCCCCGATGCGGTCGACAAGTGCCCGAACGATCCGGAAGACAAAGACGGCTTCCAGGACGACGACGGCTGTCCCGACATGGACAACGACGGCGACGGCATCCCCGACGACAAGGACAAGTGCCCGAACGATCCGGAGACCGTCAACGGCTTCCAAGATGAAGACGGCTGCCCCGACGTGCGCGCGACGAACGGGCCTGAAGAGCGCCCCGATCGCATCGATCTCAAGGGCCAGCCGATCGTGTTCGACAAGACCGGCAAGCTGACGCCGCAGTCGCGTCAGCTGCTGCAGCAGGCCGCGGCGATCATCAAGCAGCGCCAGTTGACGATCCGCGTCGAGGTCCACGTCGCGCTCGGCACGAAGTCGACGCTGCCGGGCGTGGTCGCGGCGCAGAAGAAGAAGGACAAGCTCGTCGCGCAGAAGCG
>DASXEF010000892.1:0-5112 GCA_036490255.1 Kofleriaceae bacterium | reverse complement strand
ACAAGCGCTCGGCGCTGCGATCTTGGCGCTTGCTCGTGAGCTCCCGGCTGGCGTCGAGATGCGGCATGTTTCGACGCAGCTCGTCCGCGCCGGTACGGCCTGCGGCGCAAATTACGAAGAAGCTCGCGGCGCGCAAAGTCGCGCCGACTTTATCCACAAGATCTCGATCGCCGCGAAAGAAGCGCGCGAGACGATGTATTGGCTCGAGCTGGTGCACAAATTTCTGTCCGACCAGCACACCGACAAACGCATCGCACCAGGTCGAGCACAGCTTGGAGCACAACTTGGAGCGCAGCTTGGAGCGCAGCTTGAAGCGAAGCTCGGAGCGCAGCTTGGAGCGCAGCTCGGAGCGCAGCTCGGAGCGCAGCTTGATGTACGAGTAATGATCGACGAAGCGCGCCAGCTCACCGCAATCCTCGGCGCGTCGGTCCGAACTGCGAGGACCAACGCGAAGAGCTAAGGACCAGGGCCGGTTCCCTGTTGCCTGTTGCCTGTCGCCTGTTGGCTGATTCCCGGTTGTCGGTTTCCGGTTAACCGGTTTTTGGGAGTAACCGGTTAACCGGTCAATTGGGCGCGTTGTCGAAGAACGTATTGCAGAATGCCGCCGTGGTTGAGGTACTCGACCTCCTGCGCGGCGTCGACGCGCGCGATCACGTTGAACGACGTCGTGCCCTTGGCGTTGCCGGCAACCTTGACGACAAGCTTCTTCTTCGGCGTCACGCCGCCGGCGATGCCTTCAATGCTGAGCTCTTCATCGCCGGTGAGCCCGAGCGTCGTCGCGTCGGTGCCGTCCTCGAACTGGAGCGGCAGGATTCCCATGCCGATCAGGTTCGAGCGGTGAATGCGCTCGAAGCTCTTCGCGATGACGGCGCGCACGCCGAGTAGCAGCGTGCCCTTCGCGGCCCAGTCGCGCGAGCTGCCGGTGCCGTACTGGTCGCCGGCGATCACGACGAGCGGAACATTGTCGTGCTGGTACTGGATCGATGCGTCGTAGATCGACATCTGCGCGCCGTCGGGCAGGTGCCTGGTCACGCCGCCTTCGACGCCGGGCACCATGAGGTTCTTGAGCCGGATGTTCCCGAACGTGCCGCGCACCATGACTTCGTGGTTGCCGCGGCGCGCGCCGTACTGGTTGTAGTCGGCGGGCTTGACGCCGTGCTCGTCGAGATACTTCGCGGCGGGCGAGCCCTTCGCGATGTTGCCGGCCGGCGAGATGTGGTCGGTCGTCACCGAATCACCGAGCACGGCGAGGACGCGCGCGCTCTTGATGTCGACGAGCGGCTTCGGCGTGGGTCCGAGGTTGTCGAAGAAGCTCGGCTTGCGGATATAGGTCGAGCTGTCGTCCCACGCGAACGTGTCGCCGGCGGGCACCTCGAGCGATCTCCACTCGGCATCGCCGTCGAGCACGTGTGCGTAGCGGGTCTGGAACTGTTCCTTCTTGATCGACGTGCGCATCGCCTCGGCGACTTCGGCCGGCGTCGGCCAGAGGTCTTTGAGCATGACCGGCTTGCCGTCACTGCCGGTGCCGAGCGGCTCGTTGTCGAGGTCGATGTTCATCGTGCCGGCGAGCGCGTACGCGACGACGAGCGGCGGCGACGCGAGGTAGTTCGCGCGCACGACCGGATTGACGCGACCTTCGAAGTTGCGATTGCCCGACAGCACCGAGACCGCGACGAGGTTGCCGTCTTTGACCGCGGCGGCGATCGCGTCGTCGACCGGGCCGGAGTTGCCGATGCACGTCGTGCAGCCGTAGCCGGCGAGATAGAAGCCGAGCTTCTCGAGATGTTGGGTCAGGCCGGCTTCGTTGAGGTAGTCGGTCACGACCTGCGAGCCGGGCGCGAGCGACGTCTTCACCCACGGCTTGCTCGACAGGCCCTTCGCGACGGCTTTCTTCGCGAGCAAGCCGGCGGCGAGCAGCACCGACGGGTTCGACGTGTTCGTGCAGCTGGTGATCGCGGCGATCACGACGGCGCCATGGCCGAGGTGGAACTCGCCGTGCGCGGTCTTGACCGGCTGGGTATCGCCGAGGTTGCCGGGCGCCGGGTGGCCGCCTTCGTTGAGCCAGCGCGCGACGTCTTCGGCGGGCGCGTGGCACCTGTCGCCGAGGATCGCGGTCACCGACTTGCGCCAGTTCGCGCGCGAGCTCGACAGCGGCACGCGATCTTGCGGCCGCGCGGGACCGGCGATCGACGGCACGACGGTGCCGAGGTCGAGCGCGAGCGTGTCCGAGAACCGCAGCTTCGCCGTCGGATCGTGCCACAGCAGATTCTCTTTCGCGTAGCGCTCGACGAGCTGGACGTGATCGTCGGTGCGGCCGGTGAAGCGCAGGTACGACAGCGTCTCGTTGTCGACGGGAAAGAAGCCCATCGTCGCGCCGTATTCCGGCGCCATGTTCGCGATCGTCGCGCGGTCGGGCAGCGACAACGCGGCGACGCCGGTGCCGTAGAACTCGACGAACTTGTCGACGACGCCCTTGTTGCGCAGCATCTGCGTGACCGTGAGGACCAAGTCGGTCGCGGTCGAGCCGGGCGGCAGCTTGCCGGTGAGCTCGAAGCCGACGACCTCCGGAATCAACATCGCCATCGGCTGGCCGAGCATGACGGCTTCGGCCTCGATGCCGCCGACGCCCCAGCCGAACACGCCGAGGCCGTTGACCATCGTCGTGTGCGAGTCGGTGCCGACGAGCGAGTCCGGGAACGCGACGCCGTCGCGGGTCCACACGACGCGCGCGAGGTTCTCGAGGTTGACCTGGTGACAGATGCCGGTACCGGGCGGCACGACCTTCATGTTCGTGAACGCCTGCTGCGCCCAGCGCAGGAACAAGTAGCGCTCGCGGTTGCGCGCGTATTCGAGGTCGACGTTGCGCCGGAACGCGGCGTTCGTGCCGTATTCGTCGACCTGCACCGAGTGATCGATCACGAGGTCGACCGTGCACAGCGGGTTGATCGCCTTGCCGGGCTTGCCGAGCGCGACGAACGCGTCGCGCATCGCCGCGAGGTCGCAGACGGCCGGGACGCCGGTGAAGTCCTGCATCAGCACGCGCGCCGGCCGGAGCTGGACCTCGTGCAACACGCGCTTGGCGGGGTTCCACGCGGCGACGGCCTGGATATCGGCCGGCTGGACCGTCTTGCCGTCTTCGTATCGCAGTAAATTCTCGAGCAGGATGCGCAGCGAGTAGGGCAGCGTCGAGACGTCGCCGACATTGGCTTTGGTCAGCGCGTCGAGCCGGTACATGCCGACCGTCTGCGTGCCGACCGAGATCTGCGCTTTGCTGGAGAAGCTGTTGGCTGTCATGGGAAACCTGGGCGGAATCTACCAGCCCGCGCGGCGAGGCGGACGGTGGTCGCTGTATAGAATGAGGTGTGAACCTCGTCGCGGACGCTGCCGAGATCGAGGAGATTGCCGAGGCCATCGCACGCGCGCCGCTCGCGGCGTTCGACCTCGAGTTCGTATCGGCCGATCGCTTGGTGCCGCTGCTCGCACTGGTGCAAGTTTCGTGGCTGAGCGGGCAGCATCAGGCGTTGGATGCCGCGGCGCGCGAAACCGTCGCAGCTCCGGAGGTGCGGCTGATCGATCCGCTCGCGGCCGACGCCGCGCCGGTCGTCCGCGCGCTCGCCGCGCACGCGCTCGTCATCGCGCATGCGCCGCGCCAGGATCTCGCATTGCTCGCCGTGCGATTCGGCGTCGCGATACCGGGGCTCGTCGACACACAACTGATGGCGGCGTTCGCGGGCATGGGCGATCAGATCGGTTACGCGACGCTCGCGAACGAGCTGCTCGGCACCTCGCTCGGCAAAGACCAGCAGTGGACCGCGTGGGAACGCCGGCCGTTGTCGGAGGCGCAGCTCGCGTATGCCGAGGCCGACGTGCATTACTTGCCCGCGATCTACGCCAAGCTCGCAGCCGAGCTCGGCCCGCGCGTCGCATGGGTGCGCGACGAGACCGCGCAGATCGCGGCCGATGCGCTCGCCGCGGCACGCGTGACACCCGAGACCGCGTGGCAGCACGTCGGTGGCATGCGCGCGCTCGATGCTGCCGCGCAAGCCGCCGTGCGCGTGCTCGCGGCGTGGCGCCAGCGCGTCGCGATCGAGCTCGATCGCCCGCTCGGCCAGGTGCTCGCCGACAAGCCGCTCGTCGAGCTCGCGCGCAAGCGCCCGACGACGCCGGCCGGCGTGCGCGAGACGAAGGGCCTCGCGCCGATCGCGAAGTCGCGCGCCGACGCGATCGCGCACGAGCTCGCGGCCGTGCCCGCGATCGCGACGACACCCGAACGGCCGATGCTGGCGCGCGGCACCACCACGCGCGCGCAGCGCTGGGCCGAGGCGCTGCTCGCGATCGCGCACGTCGTCGCCGACGATGCCGGCATCGCGCCGCGGCTGATCGCGACGCGCAGCGACGCCGAAGACTTCGCGCGCGCGGTCGACGAGCACGGGCTCGACGCGGCCGAGCTGCACGCGCTCCCGGCGCTCGCCAGCTGGCGGCGCGCGGTCCTCGGCGACGCCTGGCTCGCCTGGCTCGGCGGCAAGCTCGCGCTCGTCGGCGACGCGACGCGCGCGCACGGCGTTCGGCTCACTTCTCTTTAGATTCTCGGGGGTCTTTGAAGTGCGGCCGCGGCGTCTGCTCGAGCGCGCGCAGCTCGACGCGACGGATCTTGCCCGAGATCGTTTTCGGCAAGCTCTGCATGAACTCGATGCGGCGCACGCGGTTGTACGGCGCGAGCCGCGCGCGGCAGTGCTCGAAGATCGAATGCGCGGTCGCTTCGTCGAGCGCGACGCCGGGCTTCACGGTCACGAACGCCTTCGCGACCGACAACCGCAGCGGATCCGGGCTCGGCACGACCGCGGCTTCGACGACCGCGTCGTGCTCGACGAGCACGCTCTCGAGCTCGAACGGGCTGATGCGATAGTCCGAGCTCTTGAACACGTCGTCGCCGCGGCCGACGAAGTGAATGTAGCCGTCGTCGTCGATCATCGCTTCGTCGCCGGTGCGATAGAACCCGCCGGCCATCGCGGCGGCCATGCGCTCGGGATCGTCGACGTAGCCGTCCATCAGCGCGAGCGGGCGCGCATCGCCGAGCTTGATCGCCAGCTCGCCTTCGCGCGCGACGTTACC
>DASXEF010000883.1:0-1508 GCA_036490255.1 Kofleriaceae bacterium | reverse complement strand
ACGAGACGCTCCTGCCGCCGGCGCTCTACAAGCAGCTCGAAACCGAGACGCTGCTCGCGAACGGCGCCGGCACGCACTACGGCCTCGGCATCAGCGTCGGGCTGTCGAACCAGCACCGCGAGCTGAGCCACGGCGGCGAAGCGTCGGGATTCGTCTCGGAGAACATCGTGCTCCCCGACGATCGCATCGCAGTCGCGGTGCTGACGAATCAAGATGCGTCGGGAGCCGCGTCGCAGATCGCCGGCAAAGTGAAGGACGCGCTCGTGCGCTCCGTCGCCGCGCAGAGCCTCGCGAGCGAGACGCGCATCAAGACGCTGCTGATCGGCCTCGCGTTGGGCACGCTCGATCGCACGCTGCTCACCGACGACGCGAACGCGTACTTCACGCCCGAAGCGATCGACGAATACAAGGCCGCGATCGATGCAGCCGGCGCGCTCGACTACGTCGAGCAAGCTTCGTCCGGGCGGCGCGGCGGGATGACGGTTCGCCGCTACACCGCGCACTACGCGGACAAGTCGCTGACGATCAGCGTGTACGAGATGGACGACGGCAGGCTCGAGCAGTTCTTGATCGAATGAGTCACGGCGCGTCGCCGCAGCGTTGCGTCATGAAGTTGTGATGATCGCGCTTGCCGACCATCCCGCGCCGCGAGATGCACTCGGTCCGGCCGAAGCTATCGTCCTCGGTCTCGATCTCGTGGTCCAAGCACCACGCGTCGCCGTGATGCACGATCGCGGTCGCTCGTAGCGGCTCGCGACCCGGCGGCCCGTCGTAACCCCAGCGTTTCGGCAGCGGCTTCGCGACCGGGTTGGGCGTGAACATCGACTCGCCGGTCGCGTCGCCGAGATAGAGCCCTCGCGCGGTCATCACGTACGTGTTGATCGCCGGCGTCGTCGCATCGCGAACGAACCAGCACGCGATGCGCGCTCGCGTTTGTCCCGGCACGACGTCCACCGAGTCGACGTGACACCGCATCTGCTCCTCGACGCGCGGCTTCGCCGCCCCGATCGGCTCGATATCCGGCTGCCACGTGCACGGCAACGTCCACGTCGCACCCGCGACGAACAACGACGCGTAGAACGGCGTCACCGGCGGCGCCGGTGGCTCGCGCTGCACCGACGAGCTCGATGGTTCGACGCCATCGACCTGCGGCGGCGGAACCTCGAGCACGACGCTCGGACGCGACGGCGCGCGATGAGCGCTCCACACGCCGATTCCGACGGCACCGAGCACGATGACGGCAGTCGTCTCGACCACGATTGCGATCCGCACCTGGGAACGACACATCGTTGTCGCGGCGGTTTCGTAGAAAAAAAACAGTTGCCTTCGTGTCGTATTTACACTACATCATCTCGCGTGGCTCACACGATCAACGCCAATTACGACGACCACGGCGTCGACGTCTATCAGGCGTTCGAGGCCCGCACCGTCGAGGATGCGGTTCGCCTGCAACGCTTCGGCGCTGGCTTCGGGCTCGATCGCATGACCTGGATCAAGCCGTCGTTCGG
>DASXEF010000836.1:0-6603 GCA_036490255.1 Kofleriaceae bacterium | reverse complement strand
CGCCGCGACTGCCGCCGCCGGCGACATGCCGAAATCGATCACGTTGGAGATCGTCTGCCACACCTCGGTGATGATGTGCGGGCCGCCCTGACCGCCGACGACCATGAACGTCGCGCCTTTGTCATCGAGCACGACCGTCGGCGACATCGACGACAACATGCGCTTGCCGGGCTCGATCTTGTTCGCGATGCCTTGCACGAGGCCGAACACGTTCGGCGAGCCCGGCTTGCTCGCGAAGTCGTCCATCTCGTCGTTGAGCAAGAAGCCGTCGACCATGACGATGTTGCCGAACGACGTGTTGAGCGTCGTCGTCATCGCGACCGCCATGCCGTTCTTGTCGACGATCGACAGGTTCGTCGTGTGATCGCCTTCGAACAAGCCGTGGACCTGCGCCGACGGCGTCGCATTCGGACCGATCGTCTTCGCGAGCTGATCGGCGTACGCCTGCGACATCAGCTTGCCGATCGGCATGTTCGGCACGAACTTCGGATCGCCGAGGATCTCGTTGCGCGCGGCGTACGCGCGGCGCCACACCTCGACGAGCTGGTGGATGTGCTCGAACGAGTGCCAGCCGGCCTTCGCGAGATCGACGTGCTCGAGCATGTGCGCGGTCATCGCGAGCACGACGCCGCCCGACGACGGCGGCGGCATCGTCACGAGCGTCTTGCCGCGATACTGAAAGATCAGCGGATCGCGCCAGATCGCCTGATAGCCCGCGAGATCCGCGGTCGTGATCAAGCCGCCGCCGCGCTTCATCTCGGCGGCGATCGCATCGGCGGTCTCACCTTTGTAGAAACCGTCGCTGCCTTTGTCGGAGATGCGTTGCAGCACCGCGGCGAGCTCGGGATTCTTGACGACCTCGCCGGCCTCGCGCGGCTTGCCGTTCGGCCACCACAGCGGCGCGGTCGCGAGCTGCTTCGCGCGCATGCCGCCGACCCGCACGAGCGACTCGTGGAGATGTTCGTCGATGGTGAAGCCTTCCGTCGCGAACTTGATCGCGGGCGCCAGCAAGTCGGCCCACTTCGCCTTGCCGTACTTTTGATGCAGCGCCCACAAGCCGGCGACCGAGCCGGGCACGCCGGCGGCCTTGTCGCCGATCAACGAGCCGCGCGTCGGGTTGCCCTGCGCGTCGAGGTACATGTCCGGCGACGCTGCGGCCGGCGCGGTCTCGCGAAAATCGAGCGCCGCGTCGCTGCCTGCTTTGATGTGGACGACCGCGAAGCCGCCGCCGGCGACGTTGCCGGCGCTCGGGTGCGTGACCGCGAGCACGAACGCGGTCGCGACCGCGGCATCGGCCGCGTTGCCGCCCGCGGCGAGCACGGCTTCGCCGGTCTCCGACGCGTAGTGATCTTCCGACGCGACGAGCGACGTCTTGCCGCTGCCTGCGAATTTCGGATCGACGTGGTCGCCCGATTGCGCGGTGCGATAGACGATCGGCTCGTCGTCGTCGCCGCCGTGGTGTTTTGCGACGACCGCCGAGCCGGCGGCGGAGCCTGCCGAACCTGGTGCAGGCGCGGCACGGGGTTGGGGCTCGGACCGGCGGCAAGCAACAACCAGCAGGATCAAGAGGACGCGTCGCATGGCCGGCATCCTACGACATTGGTGTCGCGGCCGACGCATCTGGGGCCGACTCGCGCCGCGCAACTGCGTGGATCGAATGATCGCCACGGGGCACCGGCGTTGCTGAATGCGACCCCATGCGACGCCTTTTACTCCTCGTCACGATCGCGGCGTGCTCGTCCAACACGTCCAACGCTCCCGGCAGCGTCGCCACCGCGGGCGATGCCGGCACCGGCGGCGGTGTCAGCTTCGGCGGCCAGGACGACATCGGCGAGTTCACCGCGATCTTGGGCAGCGGCGGCATTCCGGGCGCCGACACGCTCGACGCCAACGGCTTCTTCAACGAGCACTACGCGCCGCCGCCGCAAACCGGCTGTACGAACACGTTGTGCATGACGCCCGGTGTCGCCGTCGGCAAGGCGTGGCTCGACGGCACGCACCAAGCGGCGCTGCAGATCGCGATCGATACCAACGTCGATCCGACGCAATTTCCGCAGTTGCCGCTGAGCTTGGTCGTCGTGATCGATCACTCGGGATCGATGGCCGAGGACGGCAAGCTCGACAACGTCAAGGTCGGGCTGCACTCGCTGATCGACACGCTCGGCGACAACGATCGACTCGCGATCGTGGAGTTCGACGACACGGCGCAAGTGCTCGCGCCGTTCGGTTCCGACGCGCTCGATCGCACCGGGCTCGGAGCGATCGTCGATCAGATCGAGCCGGCCGGCGGCACCGACATCTTGCAAGGCCTGACGCAGGGCTTCCAGCTCGACGTCGCCGCATTGGATCCGACGCGACAGAGCCGCGTGATCTTGCTCTCCGACGGCTTGGCGACCTCGGGCGTCACCGACGACACGCAGATTCTCGCCGGCGCCGACCAGTTCATCAGCCAGGGGATCGGGCTCACCACCGTCGGTGTCGGCTCCGACTTCGACTTGACGTTGATGCGCGGCCTCGCCGAGCACGGCTCCGGCAACTTCTACTTCCTCGAAGATGCAGCCGCCGCGATGAACGTGTTCGCGCAGGAGCTGCAGTACTTCACCACGCCGATCGCGTTGAACTTGCAAGTCGACGCGGTCGCCGGCACGGGCTGGCAGTTCGGCGAGGTCGTCGGCTCGACGCTGTGGGCCGGCACGACGCAGCTCGGCTCGATGCACATTCCCGCGGCGTTCGTCGCGAGCCGCACCGGCGTCGCGCCCGCGCCTGGCACCGGTGGTCGCCGCGGCGGCGGCAGCATGTTGTTCATCGCGCTGACGCCGACGGGCGACAATCCATCCGACGGCAAGGTCGCCGATCTGACGCTGACGTACACGATGCCGGGCGCATCGGCGCCGACCACGCAGCAAGTCACGCTCGCGTATCCGAACGATCCGAGCGAGACGCCGGATCCGCCGTACCTGTCGGCGCCGGAGATGGCGCCGCGGTTCGCGATGTACAACATGTTCCTCGGCCTGCGTTCGGCGACGCAGCTCGCGCCGGGCACGCCGACGTGCGCGGCCGTCGCGCTCCAATCGACGCAAGCCGCGGCGACGGCGTGGAATCAGACGCAGGAGAATCCCGACATCGCGGCGGATCTCACGCTGGTCAGCGAGTTCTTGGCCAACCTCAGCGCGATCGGCGCCGATGTCTCGGGCCAGTACAACGCGTCGACGTGCGCGTACGGCGGCTATTACCCCGGCGACGATGGCCCGCCGGGTCCGGTCGACTACCCCGGCGACTCGCAAGAGACCGGGTTCATGTGCAACGCGGCAAGCGCGCCGATGTTCGCGTTCACACCGATCGCGCTCGCGGCGCTCGCGGCGCTTCGCCGGCGCAGGCGGTAAGCTGCATGGATGTTCGACCCCGCAGTGTTTGCGGCTCGGCGCGACGCGCTGATGACAGCGATCGGCGACAACGCCGTCGTGCTGGTGCGCTCGCTGCCGGAACGGCTTCGCAACGGCGACGCCTATCACTCGTTTCGCCAGAGCTCCGACGTCGTGTATCTGACCGGGTTCGTCGAGCCCGACACGACGCTGGTGCTCCGGCCCGGCGCCGAGACCGACCGCGTCGTGCTTTTCGTGCGGCCGCGCGACGCGGAGCTCGAAGTCTGGGATGGCCCACGCGCCGGGCTCGAAGGCGCGACGCAGCGCTACGGCGCCGACGTCGCGTATCCGTCGAGCGAGCTGCCGAAGCGCTTGCCCGAGCTGATCGCGAACTGCGAGTACTTGCACTACGCGCTCGGGCTCGACGACGAAATGGACTTGCTCGTCGCGCAGACGATCGCGCGGCTGCGCCGGATGGAAAAGCGCGGCCAGCGCCCGCCGAACGCGATCGTCGATCCGCGCGTCGCCGTCCACGAACAACGCCTGTTCAAGCGACGCGAGGAGCTGGGCGCATTGCGCGAGGCCGCGAAGATTTCCGCGACCGCTCACCTCGAAGCGATGCGCGTCGGCACGCCCGGCGCGTTCGAGTACGAGCTCGAAGCCGTCATCAACTACACGTTTCGGCGCGCCGGCGGCAGCGGGCCCGGCTACACGTCGATCGTCGGTGCCGGCACGAACGCGACCGTGCTGCACTACATCACCAACACCGCGCAGATCCGCGACGGCGAGCTCGTGCTCGTCGATGCCGGCTGCGAATACGACCACTACACCGCCGACATCACGCGCACGTGGCCGGCGAACGGCACGTTCTCGCCCGCGCAGCGCGCGGTCTACGACATCGTGCTCGACGCGCAGGTCTCCGCGATCTCGCTCGCGCGCACCGGCGCGACGATCAATGACATCCACGATCACTGCGTGCGCTCGCTGACCGCGGGCATGATCGAGCTCGGCTTGCTCGCCGGCCACGTCGACGATCGGATCGCCGATAGCTCGTACAAGAAGTTCTACATGCACGGCACGTCGCACTGGCTCGGGCTCGACGTCCACGACGCCGGCGCGTACACGATTCGCGGCAAGCCCCGCCCGCTCGAGCCGGGGATGGTCATCACCGTCGAGCCCGGGCTCTACATCGCCGCCGACGCGGCCGACGTGCCCGAGCGATTTCGCGGCATCGGCGTGCGGATCGAAGACGACGTCGTGATCACGAGCGGCGCGCCCGACGTGCTCACCTCGGCGACGCCGAAGCTCGCCGACGAGCTCGAGCGGGTGATCGCCGCCTCTAGGGCAGCTCGATAACCGGCTTGTCGGGATCCGCGCGATAGAGCAGCACGATGTTGCCGATGATCTGCGCGACCTCGCTCTTCGTGCGTTGCGCGAGCTGCGCGGCGACGTCGTCTTTCGACGACTCCGCGCCTTCTCCCGAAGCAGGGCCGACTTTCACCTTGATCAGCTCGTGATCGGTGAGCGCCTGAGCGACCGCGGCGACCAGGCCGTCGTCGAGCCCGCCTTTGCCGACCTGCACGATCGGATGCAACGCGTGCGCGAGCGCGCGGAGGTGACGCCGTTGTTTGCCGGTCAACATCAGCAGCCGTTGTAGACTACGGCATGCTGCGCATCAAGACGCGATGGCTCGTGGTCGCGATGGCGATCGCGGTGCTCGCCGTCGGTGCGCTCGCGTATACCGACGAGAGCGCGCGCTCGGACGCGCGGCTCGACGACCTCGGCGCCGCGCAAGCAGCGGTCGCCGATGCCGCGGCGCTGGCCGGGCCGGCCGCGTTTGCCGCGTTCGAGCGCGACGGCGCGCGGGTCGTGCTCGTCGATGCGACCGGCCACGCGCACGGCCTCGACGGCAGCGCGATCGCCCTACCCGGCCTCACCGAGGGGACGCGCGTGCTCCGGCTCGATCGCCCCGATGCCGCCGCGCTCGGGTTGCCGGAGCGCGTCGCGATGGCCGGCGTCGCGCGCTTGCCCGACGGCTCGCGGCTCGCGATCGTGCGCACGGCATCGCGGCAACGCGATCGCGATCGCGAAGGTTGGGCGCACCTCGTGCTCGCGATCGCGGTCGTGACGATCGTCGTCGGCGGCTTCGGCGGCTTCGCGTTGCTGCGCCAGCGCCGGCAGCTCGCGGCCGAACGCGAGGCCGAGCTCGCGCAGCTGTCGCGTGCGGCGACGATGGCCGCGCTCGGCTCCGGCATCGCGCACGAGCTCGCGACGCCGCTCGGCGTGATCGTCGGCCGCGCCGAGCAATTGCTGTCGCGCGGCGCCGGTGACGAGCGGATCGCGAAGAACGCGCAGGCGATCCTGGATCAAGCGGAGCATGTCGATCGCGTCGTGCGCGGTTTGTTGCAGCTCGCGCGTGGCGCGCCGATCGCGCTGCAGGAAACCGCGCCCGGCGAGCTGATCCGGCAAGCGCGCGCGCTCGTCGAGCATCGCTTCACGCGCGCCGGCGTGCATCTCGAGCTCGCTGCGTCGCACGACGCGCCGTCCGTGCGCTGCGAGCCGTTGCTGTTCGAGCACGCGCTCGTCAACTTGCTGCTCAACGCGTGCGACGCGTCGCCGGCCGGCGCGACCGTCAAGCTCGCGATCGAGCCGAGCGAGCGCGAGGTCGTGTTCGTGGTCACCGACGACGGTGACGGCATCACGCCGGCCGATGCGGCGCGCGCGATCGAGCCGTTCTTCACGACCAAGCCGGCCGGCAAAGGCACCGGCTTGGGGTTGGCGATCGCGAACGAGATCGCGGCGACGCATCGCGGCTCGCTCGCAATCGGTCCGCGCGAGCCACGCGGCACGCGCGCGGCGATCACGCTCCCGATAGGAGCCGCGCATGCGTGACCGGATCGTCGTCGTCGATGACAAGCTCGCGCTCGCCGAGACGCTCGCCGACGGGCTCGTCGATCGCGGCTACTCGGCGCGCGCGTTCGGCGAGTCCAAGCTCGCGCTCGTCGAGCTGCGTGCGGGCCGCGCCGACTTGCTCGTGACCGATTTGCGGATGCCCGAGCTCGACGGCTTCGCGCTGGTCGAGGCGTCGCGCGAGCTCGCCGTGCCGGTGATCGTGATGACCGCGTACGGCGCGATCGATTCGGCGGTCGAAGCGATTCGCAAGGGCGCGTTCCATTACCTCACGAAGCCGTTCAAGCTCGACGAGCTGATCGTGTTCGTCGAGCGCGCGCTCGCCGACCGC
>DASXEF010000828.1:0-1508 GCA_036490255.1 Kofleriaceae bacterium | reverse complement strand
CGACCTCGGTCAACCGATCGCTCGCGAGCGCGGTCGGCTTCGCGACGATATCGATCGCGCCGAGCGACAACGCCTCGGCGCCGAGCTCGGTATCACCGCCGGAGATGCTGACGACGATCACGCGCGGCCTCGCGCGACCCGCGAGCGCGCGCAGCACGCCGATACCGTCGAGCTCGGGCATCGTCAGATCGAGCGTGACGACATCGGGATCGAGCTCGCCGATCTTGTCGATGGCGTCGAGGCCATCGCGCGCGGTGCCGACGACCTCGATGTCACCGCTCGCGCGCAACAGCTTCGCGAGCGTCGTGCGCGCGAACGCGGAATCGTCGACGACGAGCACGCGTGGCTTCACGAGTCACCCGCCCGGCGATAGAAGAACGCGCCGCCACGCTCCTCGCAACGCAGCGCGGTGCCGAACCGCAGCAGCGATTCGCTGACACCGACCGCGATCACGCCTTGCGGCGCGAGCGATGCCTCGAGCTCGCCGAGCAACCGCGAGATCTGCGCGTCGCGCATGTAGATGAGGACGTTCCGGCACAAGATGGCGTCGAACAGGCCGAGCGCGCGAACTTGTTCGACATCGACGAGGTTGACGCGCGCGAACGCGACCGCGTCGCGGATCCGCGGCGTCAGCGTGATGCCGCGTGGAGTCTTGTCGAGGTAGCGCTGCGCGAGCTCGATCGGATGACCGTCGCGCAACGAGCGCTTGCCGAACTCACCGAGCTTGGCCCTCGCGATCACGGCGTTGCTGATGTCGGTCGCGACGATCTCGACGTCGCCGAGCAGCCCGCGCTCGTCGAGCAGCATCGCGAGCGTGAACGGCTCCTCGCCGGTCGAGCACGCTGCCGACCACACGCGCACGCGGCGGCGTGCGATCAGCGGTGCGAGATACTCGGCGATCAGCGCGCGGAGCGGCGCGAGCTCGCGAAAGAAATAGGTCTCGTGCACGACGAGCGTCTCGATCAACGCGCGCTTGGCCGCGCCGTCGGGATCGTCGTAACGGAGGCGGTAGTAGAAATCGAGCAGCGAATCGAAGCCGAGCTCGCTCGCATGGGCGACCAGCTTCGCGCCGAGCAGATCGCGATCGTTCGGCAAATAATGCACGCCGCACTCGGCTTCGATCAGGCCGACGAAGATCGCGAACAGCTGCGGCGTGAGCTCCACGGGCTACCCCGACACCGCGGCAGCGCACGCGCGACGCACCTCGGGATCCGGATCGCCGACCGCGAGCGCGCGCACGGCCATCGCCGCACCTCGCGCCTCGATCGCGAGCAACGCGACGGCCGCCGACCGGCGCGCGAGCGGCGCACGTGCGCGCAGCGCCGCGAACAACCCGGCGACGGCCTCGGGTGTGGCCATCCGCGCGAGCGCGGCGACGAGCTCGTCGGCCGCGACGCCATCGCCGAGGACGAGCCGGTCGGTGATCGCAGCTACACGCGCCGGGCTCGGCCGCGACACCGTCGCGCGAATCGCGGCGCCACGATCCGCGACGAGCACGTCGAGCAGCG
>DASXEF010000823.1:0-5943 GCA_036490255.1 Kofleriaceae bacterium | reverse complement strand
GCGAACGAGCTGCCCGAGCTGCTCACGCTCGAAGAGGTCGAGCGCCGGCACGTGCTGCGCGTGCTCGAGGCGTGTCACAGCAACCGCACGGACGCGGCGAAGATCCTCGGCCTCGATCGCAAGACGCTCTATCGCAAGCTGTTGCGGTGGGGCGTCAACGACGGCTAGGGACGTAGTCCATTAGCGCAACTTCGCGCGTGGAACATCGCGAGATCGTTCACTGGCGGAGGGACGGACTAAAGCGAGCGGTCGAATGGGCAGGTTCAGCCGATCGCGGCCACGCGGTATACCGATCATGTGTCCCGGTTCGCGATCCGCCAGGCCACGCTCGACGACGCCGCGGCAATCGCGCGCGCGCAGCTCGACAGCTGGCACAGCAGCTATCGCGGAATTCTTCCGGATCTCGTGCTCGAAAAGCTCGACGTCGCGCGCTGGGCTGCCGCGCGTCGCAAGTTCGCGACCGATCGCAGCTTGCTACAGCTCGTCGCATACGACGTCACGCACGGCGACGTCGTCGGGTTTTGCGATGCGGGCCCGTCGCGTCGCGGCATGGAGCTCGCCGGCGAAGTCTACGCGCTGTATCTCGTGCAACACGCGAAGCGCCACGGGCTCGGCAGCGAGATGCTCGATCACACGATCAGCTGGCTGCGCGCGCGCGGACGATCGTCGATGATCATCTGGGTGCTCGAGAACAATCATCACGCGCGTCGCTTCTACGAAGCGCGTGGCGGCGAGCTCGGCACGACGTTCCCGAGCCACGTGCACGGGTTTCCCGTAGTCGAGCGCTCGTACGTGTGGCGCGCGATCTAGGCCGATTGGTTCGACAACCAGAGTGAATGCGCTACGTGGGCGTCACGAAATGCCTCGCGGAGGCCAAAGGCCTCGCGGGCCCGTCTGCAAGTCACCGAGATCATGCGAGCGGTCGGGCACCGAGCCTGCACGAAGAGATGGCTCAACCTTCACAAGGAAATTTCAACATGAAGACCATGCTCAAGGCCGCTCTCGCTGTCGCCATGCTCGCCACGCCCGTTCTCGCGGACACCGCGCCGGCGAACCCGCCCGCGAAGACGACGGCGCCTGCGAAGACGGCGCCTGCGAAGACGACGCCGTCGAAGACGACGCCGTCGAAGACGACCGACACGTCGAAGACGACGGACACGTCGAAGACGACGCCGCCGCCCGCGACCAAGTAACGTATGATGGCTCCGCTCACGCCGCTGCGGCTCGGCTGCAGCGGCGTTTGCATTTCCGGAGATGCGTAACCTCGTCGTCGTCGATGATTTCGCGCCCGAGGCGCGCGCGCTTCGCGGCGTGTTCGATGCGCGGTTCGCCGAGCCGCGCAGCACGCGGCGCGATCGGTTCGTGTGGGATTGGTGGCACGTGCCCGGCCAGTACACCGCGCTGCGCACGCCGGCGTGGGAGTACTTTCCCAAGCCGATCTACGAGCGGTTTCATCGCAGGCTCGTCGCGTGGGGCCGCGAGACGCTCGGCTGCCACGACATCTCGCCGCCGTGGCTGTCGTGCTACGTCGACGGTTGCCGGCAAGAGCTGCACGGCGATCTACCGCACGGACCGTGGGCGTTCGTGTATTCGCTCACGCCGTCGCGGCGGGCGTTTCGCGGCGGTCAGACGCTGCTGTTGCGCGACGACGTGCTCGATTACTGGGACGGCTTCGCGTCGACGCGCGCGATCGAAGAGCCTCAGCTCGTGCGCGCGATCGAGCCGAAATTCGGTCGGCTGACCGTGTTCGATCCGCGCATCCCGCACGGCGTGCGCGAGGTGACCGGCACGCGCGATCCGCGCGAGGGCCGCCTCGTGATCCACGGCTGGTTCGTGCAGCCGCGGCCGTTTGTCGTCGGGCCGCTGCCCGCGCGCGAGCTGACCGCGCACGCGAACGAGCTCGGCCACGTGATCGGCGACGTGCCGATCGCGGGCCTGTTGTCGGTCGCGTTTCGCGTCGATCGCCGCGGCGCGACGCACGACGTTCGCGTGCTGTCGGATACGACGCGCGTGCCGCGTGCCGACGAGCCGGCGCGCCAACGTGCGGTGCGCGCGATCCTGCGGGCGATCGCGGCATGGACGTTCTCGCGCACGCGCGCGCCGAGCCGCGTCGTGCTGCCGCTGATCTTCGAACGTTAGACGCGACGCGAGTCGCTCGCTCGCCCCTACGGCGCGATGTCTTGCCGGCCGCCGAACGCGGTCTTCGCGACCTTCGCGATCGCGAGCGGATCGGCGACGAACAGGTCGTTCGGATCGCCGGGCGACGTGAACACGCGGCGTGGACCGCTCGCGATCGCGGCGACGTCGAACGCGATGCTCGAGAACACGTGCATCTGGAAGTCGACGCGGCCGATCCCGACGCCGTGCAGATACGGCGAACAGCCGGAGCAGTTGGCTTCCTGACGGTCTTCGACGATCGCGAAGTAGACCGCGTCGGGATCGATCGCGAGGCCCATGCACGACAGATTCGTGCTCGTGAACAACGGCGCGAGGTTGCTGCCACCGGCGGTCGTCGCCCAGATCGCGCAGCCGGGTTTCAGCGGCGTCGCCTGCGCGTCTTGCGCGAATGCCCATGCGACGTGCGTGTCGTCGGCGACGAGGCCGACCGGGATCGCGCCGGTCGCCGGCTGCGCGATCGTCGCGAGCTCGGTCGTCGCGGTCGGCGTGACGGCCTCGATCCCGAACATCGATGTCTTCGGCTCGATGAAGTAGATCGCCTGCGAGCTCGCGGCGATCGCGCTCGCCAGCTCGCCGAGCGACAGCGCCGACAGCGTCGCCGGCGGCGTCGCCGTGATCTGCGTGCCGGCGATCGTGAATCCGGTCAGCTCACCGGCCGGCGTCTGCTGGCCGTTCCCGCTGGTGCAGCACGGATAGTTCGGGCTCATCGGATCGGAGGCTTGCACGCCGTTCGATGTCGCGACGTTGTCGCCGGCGACGCCGGCGAGAAAACCCAGCGTGGTGCCGCTCCCGGTCGCGATCACGAGCGGCGAGCCACCGGGCTCGGCGACGTTCGTGACCGTCGGCTGGCCCGGCGTGTCGAACACCCACAGCGGACCGTTCGAGCCGAGTGCGAGCTGCGGCGTCGGAATGCCCTGCGTCGACATCCCGGCGGTGCCGATCATGTGACCGTCGGGCGCGCTGCCGTCGATCGGAAACGCCATCACCGTGGCATTCGCGGTCACCGTGCCGCACGACTCGAGCTGCGGTCCGTACGGAAACAGCACGGCATAGCCACTGTCGCTGCCGAACGCGATCGACGTGACGTACGAGCTGTTCGTGCACGTCAGGCTTGAATCGGTCGGCACCGGCGCGGCGAACACGATCGGTGCGTCGCTCGCGGTCGGCGGCACCGGACCTTCGCCGAAACAGCCGGCGAGCACGAACGCGAGCGCGAAGCGCCTCAAAACGCGAGCGCACTCCTGGCGCCGAACATCAGATCGAGAAAGGTCGCGCCATCCTTGTCGGAATTGGTGTCCGCACAATCGTCGCAGTGCTCCTCGCCATACGCGGTGAGCGCGGCATCGACGAACGCGCCGACGCGCCAGGCCGCGTAGCTCGCGATCGGCGCGTAATCGACACCGCCGCGCAGCTCGATGACGATGCCCGGAAACACTTCCGAGCGCGCCGCGCCGGCGGTCGTGCCCTCGTACGGCGTCCAATCGACGAACGCGAACCGTACGCCCGGCGCGATCGCGACGTACGGATCGAACCGGCTCGTCGGCAACACGTGAATATCGAGCTGCACGCCGGGCATCACGTACGTGCACTTCGTGAACCGATCGTGCGGCCCGAAGTCGAACGTCGAGCCCGGCGCCGCGGTCATGTCGTAACCGCACGAGCCGTTGGTGTCGATGCTGCCGGTCTCGGCGTAGAGCCCGAGCCGCGCGCGCTTGCCGATGCGAAAGCCGATGTCGGCGCGATACGCGATCACCGCGGGGTTGCCGTTGCGCAGCTTGACGCCCGCTTCGAGCCCGACGCCGACCGCGTAGTCGGGCTCGACCGGCGCGCTCGGCGGCGCGATGTAGCGCACCTCGGTGATCGTCGTCGGTGGTGGCGCGACGACAACTTTCGGCTCCGGCGCCTTTTCGAGCGCCGGGATCGAAACCGTCATCGTGCTCGGTTGATCTACGATCGTGATCGAGTGCGTCCACGTGATGCGCCCCGGCGCCGACGCGACGATCGCGTGATCGCCGGCATCGACGGCGATATCGGTGCCGAGCAGCGGCGTGATGTCGACGTCATCGCGCTTCACGCTCAAGCCGGCGATCGGCGCGAGCGGCGGCACGATGTGGACGTGCGCGAGCCGAGCGGCGAGCGAGTCGGCCTCTTGCTTCGCAGCCTGCTCGCGCGCGTCGTGCGTGTTGTGCGCGAGCTCGACGGCGTCGGTGAACTCCGACCACGCCGTCGCGAGCTTGCCGATCTGCTCGTGACACGCGGCGAGGTGGAGCAGCGCGCCGAGCTGCGGATCGTCGCGGTAGCTCGCTTCATAGAGCGGGCACGCGTCGGCCCAGTTGCCGGCTTTGCGCGCTTCTTCGGCCTTCTCGAACGCGACACGCGCGGTGGCCTCGTCGGCGATCGCGACGCGAGCGAGGCAGAGGACCGCGAGCACGATCGCGCGCGAGCTCACCGGCGACCACCCCACGGATCCGAAACGTCGGCGCTGCCGGTCGGAGCCGGTGTCGGCGTTGGCGCGACCGTGACTGGTTTCGGATGCAAATGCTTCGGCTTCGCAGTCGGCGTCGGAGTCGGCGTCGGTGTCGGCGTCGGCGTCGGTGTCGGAATCGGTGTCGGAATCGGTGTCGCGATCGGAGTCGGTGGCGGCGTCGGTGCCGGCGTCGGTTGTGCTGCGGGCGTCGGCATCGTCGGCGCTGCCGTTGTCGCCGTCGTCGTCGTCGTGCGCGTCGCCGCGAACACGACGATCGCCGTCGCGATCGCAGCTCCACCGACGATCATCGCCGCCGCACCGCGCCGCCGACGCACGGGCACGTCGATCTGCGACGCCGCCGAGCCGAGCGTCGTCTTCGAAACCTCGACGGGACGGCCGAGGTTCACGGTCGGATCGGTCGGCAACGTCGGTCCCGTGATCGGCGTCGTCGGTCCGGTCGCGAGCCGCGTGTGACGCGGCATCGTCGGCTTCGCATCCGGATCGATCACGCGCGCGAGATCTTCGAGCTCGCTGACGACCATTGCCATCGCCGGTGCGCGATCGCCGGCGCGCTTCGCGAGCAAGCGCAGGATCAGCGACTCGAGCGCAGCGGGCACGGTCGCGCCGAGCTCCGACGGTGGCGTCGGCGGCGTGTTGAGATGCTTCGCGTACGCCTCTGCGATGTTGTGCGCCTCGAACGGCGGATTGCCGACCGTCATCTCGTAGCAAACGCAGCCGAGCGAGTACGCATCGGCGCGCCAGTCGACCGTCGCCGAATCGCCCCATTGCTCGGGTGCCATGTACTGCGGCGTGCCCATCGTGCCCTGCGTGTGCGGCGAGACTTTCGCGATCGTGCCGGAGAGTTTCGAGATCCCGAAGTCGAGGATCTTCACGCGCTCGCCACTGGGTAGCTCGTGATCGGGGATCAAGAACACGTTGTCGGGCTTGAGATCGCGATGGATGATGCCGGCGCGATGCGTCGCGTCGAGCACGCTCGCCATCTGCCGTGCGACCTCGACGATCTGCGCGGGCGCGAACGCACCCTCGCGCGTGATTCGCGTCGCGAGCGTCTCGCCTTCGAGCAGCTCCATCATCAGATACGCGTGGTCCTTGTGGAACCCGGAGTCGAAGATCTTGACGATGCCGGAGTGCTTGATGCGGCCGACGATGATCGCTTCTTGAAAGAAGCGGCGCACGTGCTCTTCGCTGCGCGAGATCTCGGGCAACAGCAGCTTGATCGCGACGCGGGTCTGCAGCGCGTCGTGCTCGGCCGCATAGACCTCGCCCATGCCGCCGCG
>DASXEF010000808.1:0-3924 GCA_036490255.1 Kofleriaceae bacterium | reverse complement strand
GAGCTCTTCGACGATCGTGTGATCGCGCGTGAGCGCGAGCAAGCGGCCGCCGCGCAGCAAGTACGCGCGCGAATCGCCGACGTGACCGACCACGGCCTTGGTCGGATCGACGACGATGCAGCCGACGCACGTCGTGCCCATGCCGTGGCGCTCGCGCGTGGCTTGCGCGGCGCTCCACACCGTGCGGCAGCCGTGCTGGATCGCAGCTTCGAGCAGCGCTTTCGGCTCGTGCTTCGCCCGGTGCTCGAGCACGTACTCGCGAATCGCGTCGCGCGCGGTCTGCGATGCGACGTCACCGGCGTTAGCGCCGCCCATGCCGTCGAGCACGACGTAGAGCCCGCGGATCGGATCGACGATCATCGCGTCTTCGTTGTTGGTGCGAACTTTGCCGACGTTGGTATCGCCGGCGGAGCGAATCGCCGTGAACGGTGGCGCCTGGGTCACACCGGCTCCAGCGCCGCTTGCTCTTTCGTGCGCAGCTCCGACAGTTGCTCGGTCCGCCGCACGAGCTCTTCGGCGATCAGATCGTTGACCGCACGCGCGGTCGACGCGGTGACGCGCGTCAGCATCAGCGCGAGGTCGGTGTCGCCGCCGTCCTGCGCGACCTGCGCGGCCGTATCGCCGATCGCGACGAGCATCGCGAGCACCGAGCCCGGCGATTGCGCCTCGCCGGCGCGCATCGCCATGAACGTGTGCAAGAACGCCCGATACAGCCCGAGGTCGCCGGTCGCGATGAAGTTGCCGATGCGCTCGAGCACCGCGTCGATCTGGCCACGCGCCGAGGCTTCGTCGACGCGGCCGAGCGACGCATCGAGCGACGCGCGCGTCTCGATCAAGCGCTCCAAGATTTTCGGCCGAAGCGCGTCGTAACTACGAGCCACGCTGGGCGCCGTCGAGGGCGGCATTCTCGACGATGGTACACCGTGCTCACCGCGGGTGGTAAGGTCAGCCAACCAATGCCGGCGGTCGCGGTGGTCAAGGGAGGGCGGATTCTCGTCGTCGACGACGAGCCGATGGTGCGCGACACACTCGGCGCGGTGTTGATGGATGAAGGCTACGTCGTCGACGTCGCGGTCGACGGCTTGGATGCGCTCGATCGCGTGCACGCCGCGCGTCCCGACGCGATCTTGCTCGACCTGATGATGCCGGGCATGAACGGCCGGCAGTTCTTGCAGGCGTTGCGCGACGAGCCCGCGTATCAAGAAGTGCCGGTGTTGATCATGACCGCGGTGCACGGCCTCGAGGTCAACCTCGCATCGATCGGCGCGAGCGACGTCGTCGAGAAGCCGTTCGACGTCGACGAGCTACTCAACAAGGTCGCGCTCGCCGTGTATCGCTCGCGCGATGCCGACGCACCGCCGATGTCGCTGACCGTGCCCGAGCCACCGCCGGAACCCGTCGATCGCGGCATCGTGCTCGTCGTCGAGCGCGATCGCGCGCGGTTGCAGCGCTTGGATCTGTTGCTCAGCCAGCGCGGCTACACCGTGGTGTCGATGACGCGCGCGCGCCTGCAGCTATCGCGGCTCGCACGCGCGCTCAAGCCACGCGCGATCTTGCTCGAGCGCTCGAGCGACGGCATCGACGAAGTGCTCGATGCGCTCCGCGGCGAGGACGAGCACATTCCCGTGCTCGTATTCGCGCGCGATGCGGCGACCGGCGATGTGCTCGCGCGCGCCAACGACCTCGATCTCGTCGAGTTCGTCGATCATCAAGCGTGATGGACGCGATCAGCCGGTTCATCGAGCTGTTCGACACGTATCCGCTCGTCGCGCTCGGCGAGATGCACGGCATCGAGCAAGGCGCGCGCTTCATCGAAGCACTCATTCGCGATCCGCGGTTCGCCGAACGCGCGCAGACGATCGTCGTCGAGTTCGGCAACGCACGCCATCAGGCACTCGCCGATGCGTACGTCGCCGGCGATGACGTGGTCGTCGAGCCGGTGTTTCACGACTTCGTCGGCGCGGGACCGACCGGATTTCGCGCCGCGATCTATCCCGAATTCTTCGCGACCGTGCGCGAGGTCAATCGATCGCTGCCGGCCGGGCGCCGGCTTCGCGTGCTGCTCGGCGATCCGCCGCTCGATTGGGCGACTGCGAGCGCGGCCGAGGTGCTCGCCGCCGCCGACAGTCGCGACGAGCACTTCGCGCACGTCGCCGGCGATCAACGCAACGCGCTAATGCTCGCCGGCGCGTTTCACCTCATGCGCGCGCACGTGCCACCGGGCGGTGAAGGCTTCGTGCGGATGCTCGAGCGCGAGCGCCCCGGCGAATCCGTCGTCGTGCTGCCACACGGCCACATCCGCACCGCCGATCGTGACGAGATCGACGCAAAGCTCGCACCGCTGCCGGTACCGTCGCTCCTGCGAATCGCAGGTAGCTGGCTCGAGGCCGCATCCGCCGACAGCTTCTTCGGCGGCTGCGTGACGGGTCCCGGCGGCCGCGATCCGTTCGCGCACAGCGGGTTGACGCTCGGCCAGCTCGGCGACATGTACCTCTATCTCGGTCCGCTCGAGTCGCTGACGTGGTCGCCGCTCGTCGACGTCGTCGATCGCGTCGAGCTCGAGCGCCGCACCGAAATCTGGCAGCGGATGTCGCAGCTGATGCCGGTCGCACGCGCGCTGTGATCGCGAGCGCGTGGCCGTCCCGCGCGTGTCGCGTCACAACAAGATCGGGCAGCGGCCGCGATCGCGGGAGAACTTTCGGCCCCGCGCTCGCGGTCGCCTGCTCGCTACTTCTTCGGCGCCGCAGCAGCCGCCGCCGTTGCCGCCGGCTGATCCTTCACGAGAATCTCGCGCTTCGGATAGAGCACGATCTCGATCCGGCGATTGAGCGCCTTGTTCGCTCTCGACACCGGCCGGTACTGACCGAACGCGAGCGCGGCGAGCCGCGACGGATCGATCTTCGCCGTGTCCTGCAGGTAGTGCACGACCTGCAGTGCGCGCGCCGCCGACAGCTCCCAGTTCGTGATGTATTCCTTGCGCGGCTTCGGCGGTGGCGTGGTCGATTTCGGCGCCTTCGGATCGGGTTTCACCGGCTTCGTGTCGAGCTTCTTGAGATAGATCGGCTGATCGTCGGTGTGCCCCTGCACCCACACTTGCTTGTCGGGCAGGTCTTTGAGCGCGACCGCGACTTTGTCGAGCACCGTTTTGCCCTTGTCGGTGAGCTGATCATCGCCGGTGGCGAACAGCACCTTGTCGACGAGCTTCAAGTGGATCTCGTCGCCTTCGGTGTCGACCGAGCCGGACTCTTTATCGATCGCGCCTTGCAGCTTCTTTTGCGCGGCGTCGAGCTCGGCGGCTTTCTTGTCGACGTCGCCGGCCTTCGTCGATAGCGACGCGAGCTGATCGTCGTCTTTCTGCTTGTCGGCGGTGACTGCCGCGAGCTGTTTGTTGGTGTCGTCGAGCTGCTTCTTCGCAGCATCGGCGGCTTTCTTCGCGTCGTCTTGCGCGGCCACCAGCTCGCCCGCCTTCGACGGTTTCAGCACGTACCCGGCGCCCGCGCCGATCGCGAGTGCACCCACCACGCCCGCGATCAGCGGGCCACGACCTTTGCCAGTCTTCTTCACGGGAAATCCCTTCACGTTCGGCGGCGGCGTCGAATCGCCGCGTGGGTTGCGTGGATCGCTGCCGCGATCGAGCTTGGGATAAACCAGGATGCCACTCGGATCCTCGGTCGGCATCGGACTAGCTTACGTCACTTCGAATCGCCGATCGCGGCACCACCACCACGCGGATCGACGCCGCCGAGCCAGCCGTCTTTGGTACGCACGATCGCGTTTGCAGCGCCGTAGCCCCCGCCGACGAGCTTGTAACCGGCCGCACGCAACTTATCGCCGACGTCGCTCGTGATCGAGTCGGCTTCGATGTCGACCTCGTCGGGCAAGTGCTGGTGATGCACGCGCGGCGCCGCGACTGCCGCCGCCGGC
>DASXEF010000807.1:0-1988 GCA_036490255.1 Kofleriaceae bacterium | reverse complement strand
CCGTCGGATCGCCCGTCGTGAACTCCGTGATGCCGGCGATCCGCGACGGATCGACGCCGACCTCCGGCGCGTTCGCGATCGAAGTCGCTGCGAGTGGCTCGCCGGTGGTCGCGTGCAGATCGGTGGTGAGCACCGCGGCGTAGCGCGTGTTCGGCCGCAGCGGCATGCCCTGCACCGGCAACAGCGTGACGAGGTTCGGCGCGCCGTAGCGATCGCCTTGCGGCTCGAACGAGACCTCGAGCGGATAGCGCGTGCCGAAATCGGGCGCGGCTGGATCGATACCGATCACGAACGCCGGCGAATCCGCCGTCGCGCTGGTCGGGATGTCGGGCAAGCCCGTCGGGTCGATCGCGACCGAGGTCTGGAAGAACACGCCGCCGGTCGTCGCGAAGCCGTTCGTATCGCCGAGCAACTGCTGGACCTGGCCGACGATCGGCAGGTCGAGCGAGTTGTCGATCGTCACGCTGCCCATCAGGTCGTCGGCAGGCACCGGCGCGTCGAACAGGTTCGCGCGCGTGAAGTCCATCATCACGTGCGGCGCGTCGCTCGGCGCGTGACACGCGGCGACCACCAACAAACACAGCCGCATTCCCCTCATCGCTCGCGATAAAACGCGCAGTGGTCCGACCTGGCAAGCACATTCTCGCCGGCATCGCCTTGTGAGATGCGTTCGGGGAGCTACGCCGCGTAGCCGGTCAGCCCGATGTCGAGCGCTGCCGTGTAGCCCGCGGTCACGTCGCCCGACACCGACGCGACCTGGTTGACGTCGCCGCCGCCGTCGCCGTCGCCGGTCGCCGTGACGGTGCCGCCGAACACCTGGTCGGTATCGTTCGTCGTCGTGTTGGTCTGGCCGCTCTTGTAGGTCGATTGCGATTGCACCGCGGTGTTGGCGTCGTCGGGAAAGCCGAACTGCGTGGTCTTGATCGGCGTGGTCAGATCGCTCGGGTTGTAGACCTCGACGTGGATGTGCGTCGCGCGCGGCGAATACCAGCCGGGATAGATCGTCGTGAACGTGACGTCGCCGTTCGCGTCGCTGGTCTGCCAGCCGCGCAAGAACGTCGTCGTCGTGCTGCCGGCGTTCATGCTGTTCGAGTACTCGCTGTAGACGCCGTCCTTGTTGCAATGCCAGACCATCACGAGCGCGCCGGCGATCGGTGCGCACGCGTTGCCGCTATCGAGGATCGACAGCGTGAATTTCAGCGCGGTGCCGGTCTGATCCTCGGCGATGCTCGAGCGCTCGTACGCGGCGTTCGAGATCATGTTGTCGAGATCGGGATACGGCCCGCTGGTCTCGCTCGCGATCGTCGCGCAGCTGTCGGTCGACGACGCGTCGGCCGGGCTCGCATCGTCGCTGCTCGATTTGCACGCGAGCACGAGCGAGCCGCCGAGGATCACCAAGACGCTGCGTCGATCGATCTCCATGCGCGTCGCGATTGCAGCGACCGCGCCAGCGCAACGCCGCGACAGCTCGACGCGAAGCGTCGCCGAAGCGTACGGACTGTCCGAAAAGCGTACGGATCAGCCGAAGCGGCCGGTGATGTAATTCTCGGTCCGCTCGTCGCGCGGGTTCGAGAAGATCTTCGACGTGAAGTCGTACTCGACGAGCAGACCGGTGCGCTGCTCGCTCTTGGGATCGAGCTCGGCGGTGAAGAACGCCGTGCGATCGCTCGCGCGCGCCGCCTGCTGCATGTTGTGCGTGACGATGATGATCGTGAAGCGATCCTTGAGCTCGCGCATCAGATCTTCGACGCGCGCGGTCGCGATCGGATCGAGCGCGCTGCACGGCTCGTCCATCAGCACGACCTCGGGCTCGACGGCGATCGTGCGCGCGATGCACAGGCGCTGCTGCTGGCCGCCCGACATGCCGAGCGCCGAGTTGTGGAGGCGATCCTTCACCTCGTCCCATAGCGCGGCGCTGCGCAGCGACTTCTCGACGACGGCGTCGAGATCCGCCTTCGACTTCACGCCGTTGATCTTCGGACCGAACG
>DASXEF010000086.1:0-4108 GCA_036490255.1 Kofleriaceae bacterium | reverse complement strand
ACGACGAGCCGTTCACCATGTACGTACTGGGCGATTGCCCGATCGCGATCGCCGCCTGGCCGACGGTGTAGTTGTAGTGCTCGTCGCGAAGCTTCTGCTGGAGCGCCGCAACTCGGCTTTGCGGCACGACCGGACCGGGTTGCAGCTGCGCGACGCGATTCGCTGCGAACTGCAGCAGCTCGTTGTCGATCAGCTGGTAGTTGAGACGAGCGAGAGCACCCGCGCGGACGACGTCCATCGCGAGCGCTGCACCATCGATTCGGTGCAACAGCTCGACGCGCGGGTCGGTCATGACGCGACTTCCGTCGCATCGACAACCAGAGAGAACGAAAAGTCCTGCGCGCGATACAGCCCCTCGGCGGGGTAGCGGCCGACACCGTACTGTTCGCGGGCCAGGAACGACGTCCGGTACAACCCGATCGCCGAGCCGGCGAAAGCGGAGATCACTTCATAGGCAGTATGCGCGAGCACCGCGCTCGCTCCGACGGCGGCGATCCACGGGGCCGCCACGGCGCCGGCGCCAGCGATGAGTGCGCCGAGCGCGTCCTGAACTTTGGGATCCTGGGCGCGCTGCGCGAGCAGGTCGGCGAGCGCGTTCGTCGGTGCCTTGTCGCGCGAGACCCACACGCAAATGTCGACGAAGTCGCGTACCGGTCCCTCGAACAACAGCACGTTGTCGAGCGGGAGCGTTTGGCCGCCGCGGATTCGCGAGAACGTCACGGTCGACGCGTGGTAACCGGGATCGTTGCCATCACTCCGGGTGCAGATGAGCGCGTCGACGCGTACGTCCGCGGGCAGCCAGGCGTGAGTTTTCTCGACGACGAGCTTGTTGAGGCGAATCGCGATGCGTGCGGGCGGTCGCGGCACGGACGGAACCCACGCATCTGCGGAGCGCGCGGCCCCCTCGTTCCGTGGCGAGTTGTCGATCAGAAACCGGTCGCTCGCGATCGCGCCCACACGAGGATGGAGCACCCAGCTGACCCTGCGCACGAGATAGCCCTCGGCGGGGCGAGGCGGTTTGGCGTCGCGCGTGCCGCCGACCTTGAATTGCGCGACCAGCTGCTGCAGCTCGTTCTCAGGGCCTCGCGATGCACCTTCGCGGCTGACGCCTCGCTCGACGGTCTCGAGCATCGATAGGTCGGTCGCCGTCGGCGTCGCGATGATCAGGATCGAGTCGATGCCGGGAACCGTCGTAGGGAACCCGTCGGGCCAACTAAGCTCGAGCCCCTCAGGTGCCCGACCGCGCGGATTCGCGACGAACATCTCCTCGCCCGCAAATAGCTTCTCGTTTTGCGACAGCAAGCTCACGCTGCCACGCAGCCCCAGCGAGAACGCGTTCACGTAAAGCGCACTGCGCGACCGATTGACTACGCGGCAGTAGATCGCGTCTCCGCAGGAGAGTGGTGCGCCGCTGTCCGGCAACGGGCGCCGCTCGCCGTCGGCAAACAGCCCGAGCTCGCAATCGAGCGCGTCGATGGCGATCCCGTGCTCCCCGACCAGCTCGCGCAACGCTTGTGCGACCGCGAGATTAGCCAGGTTCGTGACCGCGACCCCGAGCCCTTCCGTCGGCGGAAAGATCGCGCCACGCCCGTCCTCGATCGCGTACCGACGACCGTCGACGACCCGCAGCGTGGCGAGCACGCGATCACCATCGTCGGGAGTCGCGGTGCGGACCGTCCTCGCTTTCGCGAGCTCCGCGGTGATCGTCGCGAGCTCGTCGGGCGGTGCCACCACGGCGATCGGGCGCATCGGAGTGGCGCGTCGCAGCGGGATCGCGATCGCGTCTTGCGGGACGGTCTCACCGGCGACGGTCACCGTCGCGCTCGTGGGCGCGACCTTGGTCACGGTCGCTTTCGCGATGACCTCGTCGCGCTTCGCGAGCGCAGCGACGTTATAGACGTCGCCGACCGTCACCGCTTGGATTTGCCCGGCCCCGATCCTGTACTCCGCGTTCGCCCGAATGATCGGCACCACGCCGTCGTTCGCGTTGATCTCCGCCAAGGCGAAGAGTTGGCGCTTGACCGGACCCGCGAGGTCCGGCCGTTGGGTGGGAAAGCGACGGAGTACGCGTTCGCGAACGGCGCGCGCGATCACGCCCCAGCTCATCGGCGCATCGCCGACATCTTCGAGGATCTCGACGAGAGCTTCGGTGAAGGCACCGGTTCGTACGTTTTTCGCATTTGTGTACTCGTACGCGACCTGCTCCTGCGCGCAGGCCACCAGCCGGATCGCTTCGGAGTTGCCCTGCGGCGCGATCTCGACACCTGGATAGAGCGCGCGAAGAGCCGCATGATAGGCCTCGACCGAAACGCGGAGCGGGTGAGGCAACGCGCGGGGCGTGGCATCGCGAACTGCACCGTCGCGACTCATCTGTGCCGAGTGACAGCAATCGAGGATGACGATCGCGTTCTTGGTCTTCTCGAGCAGCATGCGCAGCCGAAGCGACAGCTCGAGCGCGCTGATCCCTCGATAGTCAGTTTCGGTGCTGGCGTCGTAGTCGAACGGGACGATGTTCTGGAACATCGTCGTGGCACCACCGCCGCTGTCGATCGTCAACGCACCGTGGCCCGTGTAGCCAAACAGCGCGACGTCGCCCGCGGCGGTGTCCGCGATCAGCTTTGAATAGCCGTCGAGGATCCCGTCGCGCGTCGCATTCTTACCAGTGCGTGAATCGATCGTGAATCCGCGCTTCTGCAAGAGCGCGGACATCCTCGCGACGTCGAGGTCGGGGCCGGTCAGCTCTCCTGTAGCGGACCCGATCAGAAGTGCTCGTCGTGCCATGCTCAGTCTCCTTTACCGATTGAAAATGTGATCTGGGGAGTCGTGAATCGGCGCGCGGACACCGGTGCGTTCTGGACAAGGCCGCGATAGACCAGCGTCACGTCGCGCGCGATCGCGCGGATCGCAGCACACGCCGCGCCTGCAATGACGAGGCTCGCGCCCGCGGCGAGATAGGGCGCGCGCAAGCCAGCCGAGATCTCGGGCGCGACGGTCAACAGTGAGTCGAGCGGTCGCACGTCGGCGCACGTGGAGGTCCACACGAAGATTTCGGCCGCAGGTCCGCCGCGCCAGACCAAACCGACGGCTGACGGCGAGGTCGCGACAAACGGTCGTTCGCGATCACCGGTGCAGACGAGGATGTCGGCGCGAACACCCGGCGAGAGTGCCTCGATACACAGCTCGATCGGATTGCCGCTGCGTGGAAACAGCTGGAGCTCGGGCTCGGACTCGTCGGTGACCGCCACGCCGACATCGGTCGTTCCGGCGAACGGGAGCAACCTGAAATCGAGCCACGTGGTCGCGAACGGCTCGGGAGCACCGCCGCGCGCCTGACCCGAGACGGCGTGCGCGAACTGTTCCTGCAATGCGCCTTCCGTCGCGCGAGCGGTCGGCAGGTTCGCGTTCGTCTCGAGCAGTGCGAGGTCGATCGGCCGTCGCGTCGTAACCGCGAGTAGAGACTCGAGGCGCGCGCGATCACGCGCGAGGCCTTGGGGCCACTCGAGCTCGTAGCCCTCGAGGCGGCCCGTGCCCGGAACGACACCCAACACCGTCGACTTGCCAGCGTCGATCTTGACCGCGTTTTCCAGCAACGTGATCGTGCGGCGCAGCCCGATGTCGAACAGGTTCACGTAGCGAGTCTCGTTGCCGCGATTCGCGAGACGAACCGCGAGGTACTCGGACGGGGCGACCACCGGACGATCGGACAGTCCGACAAACTGTCCGCACCGCACGGCGCCGAGCTCGATGTCGAGCGTCGACGTATCGAGCGAACCAGTGAGGGCATGCAGCCGCCGTTCGGTCGCGAGGTTTGTCGCGTCGAGGACCGCATTCGCTAGGTTCGCCGGGTACGGCGCCGGCCGATACAACGGGCCGACGCCATCGCCGAGGACGATCGAGCTGCCGCTCACCTGGATCACCGCCACGGGATCGGTATCCCGCGCATCGGCCACTCTCAGCAGCGGCGATCGCTCGATCGCCGCGCCGATCGCGGGCAGGAGCTCGGCCGGCGCTTCGATCCGAACGGGATGGCGCGGCGAGATCTGTTGCAGCGCTAGCGCGACGCACGTACCGGGCAGCTCGTGTGTCGCACTGATCCATTCGATCGGTC
>DASXEF010000683.1:0-4115 GCA_036490255.1 Kofleriaceae bacterium | reverse complement strand
CGCCGCGAGGTCAGCGAACTCGCCGCCGTGATCGGCGATCGCAGTGCCGTGCCGGAGCTCGCGCTCGCATTGGCGTCGCCGACTGCAGCTGCCGCGGCGCGCGCGCTCGGCTCGCTCGGCGATCCGGCGGCTGCGCCCGTGCTCGCGACGGTGATGGCCTCGGACACGCACGATCAGGTCGCGCGAGTCGCCGCGGCGCGTGCGCTCGCATTCGGGCCGCTGGCGACGACGCGATCATCGCCGCAACGCGCCGAAGCCGCGCGCGCGGTCGCCGAGCTCGCCGACGACATGCTCGCCGCGTCCGCAGCACGAGCGTTGACCGGCGAGCCCGCGGCCGAGCTCGCACCGCTGTTGCACGTGGCGCTGACGTCGATCGCGCTCGATCACGATTCGACGTGCGAGCAGCTCCGCGCCGCGCTCGACATCGCGACCGCATTTCCCGATCGGGTGCGCGCCGCCGATCTCGCATGGATCACGCGGTTCGCCGAGCCCGAGCTGCGCGCCGCGGCGCATGCGGTGCTCGCTGCGGTCGGTTCGCCGCTGCCGTACGCGCCGATCTACGACGCGGCCGCCGCCCGCGAGCTCGACGATGTCGACCTGATCCGCGCGCTCGGCGATTCGCATGTCGTCGGTCGCGCCGCGCTGATCGATGAAGCAGGCATTCGCGCCCTGCCGGGCGCACGCCGGCCGATCGTCGGCGCGTGCAGCGACGTGATCGCACGCTCGCGGCCCGGCACCGCGCGGCTGTTGCATCACGACGCGCGCGTGATCGAATCGGGCGTGGCCGCGCTGCGCGACGACCGCGACGACGAGGTGATCGCGCTGTTCGATCGCATGCTGCGTAACGCGAACGTGCACGTCAAATGGGAGCTGATGCAGGACCCGCCGATCGACGCGCGGCTGATCGCCGGCATGTTCCACGTCGCAGGCGAGCGCTGGGGCTGGCAAGAGCTCGCCGCGAAGCGCTGGCTCGCGCGATTCTCGAGCCACGATAGCTACAAGGTCGCGTACGCCGCCGAGCACGCGCGGGACGACGAGGAGACCAATTGACCGAGCCGGGTCGGCAGGAGCCGCGAGCGACCGACCCGAAAGCCAGGTACAGACCGTGATCGATCGCGAACGCGACTACGCGCTCGAGCTCGAGCTCGACGATGCCGACGATCCGACCGCGATCGCCGCGCGCCTGGCCAAGCAGCTCGGCGAGCCGGTCGATCGGTTGCCGCCGCTCGAGGTGCGCAAGCGATCGGTGGACGCGCGGCGCGGTCGCGTGCGATTCCATCTCACCGTCGGCGTCGCGAGCGAGCACGCGCGAATCGGCGGTGCGCCGCTGCGCGAGACGTCGGGCGAGCCGGTGATCGTCGTCGGCGCCGGCCCGGCGGGCTTGTTCTGCGCCTACGAGCTCGCGCGCGCTGGCGTGCCCGCGGTGATCATCGATCGCGGCAAGCCCGTGCAAGCGCGCCGCCGCGATCTCAAAGGCCTCACGCAGTACGGCCGCGTCGATCCCGATTCGAACTACTGCTTCGGCGAAGGCGGGGCGGGCACGTACTCCGACGGCAAGCTGTACACGCGCTCGCACAAGCGCGGCGACGTTCGCGACGTGATCGAAGTGCTCGCGCTGCACGGCGCGCCGCCCGCGATCCTCGTCGACGCGCGGCCGCACATCGGCTCGAACAAGCTACCGAAAGTGATCACGGCGATGCGCGAGTCGCTCGCGAAAGTCGGTACGCGCATCGACTTCGCGACGCGTGCGACCGAGCTCGTCGTGCGCGATCGCCGCGCGATCGGCGTGCGCACGCACGACGGCAAGGAGCTGATCGGCCGCGCCGTCGTGATCGCGACCGGCCACTCCGCGCGCGACGTTCACGCGATGCTCGAAGCCGCGCACGTTCGGCTCGAAGCGAAACCGTTCGCGATGGGCGTGCGTATCGAGCATCCGCAGCCGATGATCGATCGCATCCAGTACGGGCGCGCCGCAGGTCACGCGAAGCTGCCGGCCGCGCCGTATCGGCTCGCGTATACGCCCGACGACGGTCACGGCGTGTTCAGCTTCTGCATGTGCCCGGGCGGCTGGATCGTGCCGGCGTCGACCGAGCCCGACGGGCTCGTCGTCAACGGCATGAGCTTGTCGAAGCGCGATTCGCCGTACGCGAACTCGGGCCTCGTGCTCGCGATCGAGCTCGCCGACCTGCGCAACGAATCGGGCGTCGACGTGCAGCGCCGACTCGAGCGCGCGGCCGCTGCAGCCGGCGGCGGTCTGTTGCGTGCGCCCGCGACGCGCGCGACCGACTTCGTGCGCGGGAAACCGTCGACGACAGTGCCGGCGACGAGCTACCAGCCCGGCTTGGCCGCGACCGACATCGGCGAGGTCTTGGATGCGACCGGGCTGCCGCTCGCACGCCGGCTGCGCGAAGCGCTCGTGCAGTTCGATCGCCAGATGCACGGCTATGTCACCGAAGAGGCCGTGCTCGTCGGTGTCGAATCGCGCACGTCGTCGCCCGTGCGCGTGCCGCGCGATGCCGAATCGCTCGAGTCGCCCGATCTCGCGGCGCTGTATCCGTGCGCCGAGGGTGCCGGCTACGCCGGCGGCATCGTATCGGCGGCGCTCGACGGTGTTCGCGTCGCCCGCGCAATCAGGGACGTAGTCCATTAGCGCAACTTCGGTCGCGCAACGCATGAACATCATTGGACGCGAGAGGGACGCACTACAGTAAGTCGTGCGTCTCCGTCGAGGACGAGCGCGACGCGCCTCGACAACCGATGCGCTCGCTTTAGTCCGTCCCTCGCACGCTCAATGATCGCGCGACGTTGCACGATCGAAGTTGCGTTAATGGACTACGTCCCTAGAGGACGAGTCGTAGCCCGAACGCCAAGCTCGCGGCGGGCTCCGGCGACAAGTTGACCTGCGAGAAGATCTTCAGCGCCCACAAGTTGATCTGCACGCCGGCGAGCCCGTAGAAATTGCCCGGGCTCGCGGTGTTGTTCGCGGTGCCGTTGATCGTCACGGTGCCGACGTTGGTGCCGTCGGCGGTCTTCATCGTGCCGTTCAAGTTCGCGTCGAGGTACGCCTTGCCCTCGGTGAAATCGAAGCCGAGGCCGCCGTAGAAGCTGAACAGCTCGACCAGGCGAAAGCCGGTCGTCAGCTCGATCGGGATGGTCAGCGCGTTCGACTTGAGGTTGAACGTGCCGGTCGAATCGACGGTGAGGTTCGTGCTGCCGCCGCTCTCGCTGATCGTGTAGTTGTTCGTGATGTCGTCGTTCGCGGCGAACGCCCAGCGCGTGTATTCGATGCCGGTCGTGACGTCGAGCCCGCCCCAGCGCAAGATCGCCGACTCGACGCCTTGGTCGCGCTGCGGATCGACGAGCCGGTATTGCACGTGGCCGCCGGCCGTCGTGATCGCGCCGTTGAGCCGATCCGTCGAGCCGTTCTCGTAGAAGCCGTTGACGAACAGCGTCCACTTCGGGTGGTCGTACGCCTTGAGGTTGAGCCCGAGCATGATCGAGAAGTTCGCGGCGAAGCCGGCGGTCGTGCTCTGGCTCGGGTTCAAGTCACCGTCGGTCGCGAGCGCGATCTGACCACCGACGCCGATGATGAAGCTGCCCGGCAGCGACATGTAATCGACGCCGAGCCCGCGTTGCGCGAACGTCGTCGCGTCGGCGAACGAGCGCACGAAGCCGCCGAGGTTCGTCGTGTCGTACGCGGCGTTGACCTGCTTTTGAATATCCGCCGCGAGCTGGGTCGACGACGTGCCGATCGACGTCGCGAGCGCTTGGCCCTGCGGCGAGAGGTTGACCGTCACCGTTGCTTGGGCGTGCGCCACAGCCGGCAGGACGAGCATCACGAGAAGCAAAGCTCGGCGCATGGCATCGAGCGTACACTGGAATCTCGGCACACCGCGCCGCGTTCCATCGCCATGCTTCGGACCGCCACGCTGGCCGTAATCGCCGTCACATCGGTCGCACACGCGGGTCCGCCGCCGCTGTCGCTCGACGACGGTGTGTTCGCCTCGTCGCTGCGATTTCCCGCAGAGAGCAAGGACGGCAAGCAGCTCGCCCAGATCTTTCGCGACGGTGAAGACTTCAGCGGCGCTCCGATCACCACGCTCGTCATCTGGTCG
>DASXEF010000067.1:0-3643 GCA_036490255.1 Kofleriaceae bacterium | reverse complement strand
GATCGCGATGAGGGTTTCTCGGTGGTCCACAAGCTATAGGTACACTGGTCCGACCACTGTGTCGAGGCCGAAACTGAGGGAACGCGACTGCAACCGATCGTGGTCGTTGATGGCCGCCGCCATCACGAAGGCCTCGAATTTCGCAGCCACGCGACGGCGCATCCGTTGCAATCCGAACGCGCGATGCGACTCGCGCTGATCTTGCTCGCCGCTTGCGCGATGCCGCTCGGCACGACCGAGCAGGCGATTCGCGGCGGCACGACCGACGACGGCGATCCGGCGGTCGTCGCGCTCAGCGTGCTCGGCCTCTACTCGTATTGCTCGGCGACCTTGATCGCGCCGCACACGCTGCTCACCGCCGGCCACTGCAAGCTCGACGGCGCCGAAGCCGAATTTGGCACCGACGCGAGCTCGCCGACGCAGAGCATCGACATCGCCGACGTGACCGTTCATCCGATGTACACCGGCGAAGGTCAGCCGTACGACTTCGCGCTGATGAAGCTCGCGTCGGATCCGAGCGGAATCGCGCCGGTGATCTTGAACGGCATCGCGCTCGGCAGCGCCAACGTCGGCGAGCCGATGCGTCACGTCGGCTTCGGCGTGACCGACGATACGAGCGGCGACGGCGGCGGCACGCGGCGCAGCGTCACGTATCCGCTGAACACGATCGATCCGATCCTGATCTACTCGGGCGCGCCGAACGAGCAGACCTGCACCGGCGATTCGGGTGGCCCCGGGTTCATGACGCTCGACGGTGTCACCGAAGTCGAGGTCGGCGTGGTCTCGGACGGGCCGAACTGCGATCTGTCGGAAGACGGCTGGGACGATCGCGTCGACGCGGTCGAAGCGTGGATCATCGCGACGACGAGCGCGTGGGACGCACCGCCGACGTTCGACGATGGCAGCGGCGATGGCTCTGCGCTCGGCAGCGGCTCGGGCTCCGCGATCGCGCCGCCGACGAGCGACGCCGGCGTGTCGCCCGATGCGCCGATCGAAGCGCAACACTCGACCGGCGGTTGCGCGACCACGAACGCGAGCGGCTGGCTGCTCGCGCTGCTGATCAGCGCGCGAATGTTCCGTCGAGCAAGCCGTAGGTCGCGGTGAACGTCGCGCCGACCATGTAGACGCCGTCGTCTTCGCCGACCTGCGCGGCGAGCCGTAGCCCCGACGCCTGATTGATCAGGTACGTGAAGCCGAGCTGGAGCGCGAGCGCGGCCGCGGTATCGCTCATGGTCGGCACATCGCCGCCGCTGTATTCGACGCTCGCGGTCAGATCGACCGCACCGAACTGATCGCCGTGATCGCCGTAGGTGAAGCGCGTCGCGGTCGCGCTCGCACCGATCGCGAACGGCGACGTTTGTTGGATCGGCATCGACGGCGCGAACAAGCGATCGCGCGCGTAGCCGGTCGCGACCAGCTGCAGCTTGTCGTCGTCGAGCTGGATGCCGTAGCCGACGTTGACGAGCAGCTGCTCGACGCGGCCGTTCTCGTAGCCGTCGGAAACGATCATCGCGGGCCGGCGCAGATAGCCTTCGCCGAACTCGACGTTCGCGTCGAAGCCGCTGAGCCGCTGATACAGATACGTGTCGCGCAGGACGTTCAAGATCTCGTACGTGACGCCGGCATCGGGCTCGCCGAGCAGCACGCCGGCCTCGCGCAAGATCGCGATCGTCGCGAGTAGCGCGCGATACGTGCTGCGCTCGGCGCGCAGCGACCACCAGGTCAGCTGCAGCTTCTTCGCGGTCGCGGCATCGATCGGTTTGCCGAGCGCGCGATTGGCGTCGAGTGCGCGCGACAGCCGGCGCACGCGGATCGCGCCGCCGACGTCGAGCTCGCGGCCATAGCCGACGCCGAGCGCGACCTGCAAATCGGCATCGGTGAGCGTCTGCTTGAAGTCGTTGTTCGCGTTCGTCGCGTCGATCGCGCCGATGTACTGCGTGTCGAGGTCGACGGCAACGCGGCCGATGCCGTAGAAGCCGTGCGAGTAGAACCGGCCTTCACAGTCGCCGTCGACGTTGAGATCGGCGCCGCGCGTCTGGGCGCGGCCTTGGGGATTGATGAGGCCGCCGACGAAGCTCCCGCCGACGTCGACGCCCCACGCGTACTGCTCGCGCTCGACGCGCTTTTGCCACAATCCGTTGACGTTGCCGGCGGCTTGCAGCTCTTTGCTCTTGGTGTCGTACGACAGGTTCGCGGCGCCGGCCGCGAACGTCACGCGATCGTAGGCGGCGAGCACGTCGTCGTCGAGCTGCGGCAGCTCGGTCGGCACCTGTGCCGGCGGCGCGCCGGAATCGATCAGCTTGCTGCCCGACGATGTATCGGGCGGCGGCGCGGCGTTGTTCTCGAGCCCGGTGTCGGTCGTCGGCGCGGGCGTCGGGGTTGCCGGCGCGGGCGTCGGCGGTGGAGCGGGTGCGGGGGCGGATGCCTGCGCCGACGCGCCGAGCTTCGCGAGCGACTTCTTCGCCAGATCGCGCTGGCCTTTGTCGCGCGACGGATCGCCGACGATCTTCTGCAGCGTCGGGATCGCGCTCGGATCGCCGAGCGTGCCCAGGCCTTCGATCGCGATCTCGCCGATGATGTCGAACGTCTCGGTATCGGCGAGCTTGATCAGCACGGGCACGGCGCGCTTGTCCTTGCTCTCGGCGAGCTTGCGCGCGGCCTCGCGCCGCTTCTCTTTCCATGCCGAGCGATCCATGTCGGCGGGCTCGGTGTCGACGAGCTTGATCAGCGCGGGCACGTCGACGCTGTCGGCGTGCGCGACGTGCGGCATCGCCAATGCGATCGCGACTGCGAATAACGCGCGGCGCATCAGTTGTCTCCGAGGTGCAGGCAGGCGATCTCGCCTTGGTTCGGTTTTTCCGGCGAGCCGTCGACCAGGAGCGAGTCGCACGTCGCCGACTCGATGCACTCGATCGCGAGCTGCTGCGCGGTCGGAATGAACCCGTCGATCGTGTCGACGCAATCGGCCCAATCAAAGTGATGGCCGTTGCCCGCGTCCGACTCGATCGGAATCACGCCGCAATCGACCAAGTACATGCACGCACCGTCGGGGGTCGGATCGGCGGGGCAGGTGCCTGCGTTGAGCTCACCGCCTGCGGCGCAATCCCCGCGCGCACCGGTCGATTCGCCCGTACCGCCGCACGCCGAAACGGCGAGCAGCAAACAAAGCCACTTCATCGCCGCAAATTCTATTCGCGATCGCGCTTGCGGACCAAGTTGCCGAGCGGGACATCGGGAATCGAGCGCGCGACCAGCTCGGCGATGTCGATCACCTCGATCTTGTCCTCGACATTTTTGTTCTTCATGCCGTCGGTCAGCATGATGTTGCAGAACGGGCAGGCCACCGCGACCGCGTCGACGCCGGCCTCGATGACCTCGTTCGTGCGGTTCTCGTTGACGCGCTGGCCCTCGTGCTCTTCCATGAACATGCGGCCGCCGCCGGCGCCGCAGCAGAAGCCGTGCTGCTTGTTGCGCTTCATCTCGACGACGTTCGGCACGCCGACCGCGGCGATCACGTCGCGCGGGGCATCGAACTCGCGGTTCCACCGGCCCAAATAACAGCTGTCGTGGTACGTGACCGAGCCGACGGGCGAGTTTTTCGGATCGCTCTTGAGCTTGCCGGTGCGATACAGCTGATCGATCA
>DASXEF010000132.1:0-15085 GCA_036490255.1 Kofleriaceae bacterium | reverse complement strand
AGCATCCGCAGCGTGACGATTCGCGCGGTCCATCATCTCAATTGCGCCACGATGTGCCCGCTCGCGGGCAAAACGATCGGCATCCCGCGCATGGTCGCGCACTGCTTGTTGCTCGAGACCGAGCGCGACGGCTTGATCCTCGTCGACAGCGGATTCGGCACGCGCGACGTCGACGGCAGCTCCCGGTTGCCCGGCGCGTTCGTCAAGCTCGTGCGCCCCGCGCTCGATCACGCCGAGACCGCGATCGCGCGCGTGCAAGCGCTCGGCTTTGCGGCGCGCGACGTCCGCCACGTCGTCGTCACGCACCTGGATCTCGATCACGCCGGCGGCATCGCGGACTTTCCCGACGCGACGATCCACGTCCACGCGCGCGAGCACGCCGCCGCGATGGCGCCGCCGACCGTGCGCGAGCGCGAGCGCTATCGCAAGACGCACTGGGCGCACGGCCCGAAATGGGCGGTCTACACCGAGGACGGCGACACCTGGCGTGGCCTGCCGGCGATCGCGAAGCTGCGCGGGCTCGACGCCGACGTCGGGCTCGTGCCGATGCACGGTCACACGCGCGGCCACTCGGCGGTGATCGCGAAATCCGGCGAGCGCTGGCTCGTCCACGCCGGCGACGCGTACTTCCATCGCAACGAGATGGGTGAAGGCAAGGTGCCGCTCGCATTGCGCGCGTTCGAGAGCTTCGTCGAGACCGATAAAGCGGCGCGGCGCGCGTCGGCGAGCGCATTGCGGCAACTGCGCGCGAGCTACAGCGACGTCGCGCTGTTCTGTGCGCACGACACCGAAGAATTCGCCGCGTTGGCTTAGTTCGCGACGAGCGTCACGTACGTGAACGTGTTCGCGGCGACCGGGAACGTGCCACCGCCGGTGCCGCTCGCGTCGGTGAAGCCGATCATCGTCGTCGCCGGGCTGCCGATCGCCACGTTCGGGAACACGACGTCGACGCCGGTATCCCCCGAGCCCCACGCGCTGCCGTCCCATTCGAGCGGCCCGTCGTGGACCGCGGAGACGAGCACCGAGCCCGGTGTGCCGTCGACGTGCACGAACACGATCGCCTTGGCCGGATCGGGCGTGATGCCGAGCTCGGAGAAGAACGGCATCTCGCGAGCGCTGCCGATCATCCGCGTCGAGTACGTCTGACCGGTCGCGATCACCGCGTGCGTCGCGACCAGCATGCCGGGAATCTGATAGAGCCCGACCGACGGATCGCACTGCGAGACGTCGGTCGGCGGCGTGATCGTCACCACGGTTTGATCGGCGACCGGGATGCACAGCTGGACGCGCCCGTTCGGCGCGGTCATGTCGGTCGTCGTCTGGCCCTGCGCCTGCAACGTCGCGCCGAACACGCCGCAGAACAGGCTGCCGCTGTCCCAGTCGACGACCTCGCCGCTCAAGAAGTCGTCGTTGCCGCACTGGCCGTCGCCGTTTGCGGGCGGCGCGTCGGTCTTCGTGCCGGGCGAGCTACACGCAACGAGCGCGAGCAACGTGAATCGCGTCATGCTGGCGCTAACGAACGGCGTCGCGCAAGGTTCCATGCGCGAACGCTAGCACTACTTCTGCATCGTCAGCTGTGTCGCATCTGGCAAGGTCAGCTCGGCGATGGCGTCCTGGAACTGCACGCGCGCCAGCATGATCTTTTCCTCGCCGTCGACCTTCGCGATCGTGGCTTTCTGGACCCGCTCGCTGATGTCTTTCATCTTGTCCTTGAGGTGAGACATCAGATCGCCGCCGGTCTTCACCGCAGTGAGCGTGAAGATCTGGTCGTGGAGCTCGTCCATGCGCTGGCGATAATCGCCGAGCCGGCGCGCGAGGCTGTCTTGCTCGGCGGCGAGGTCCATCAGCTTCTTGTGGATCGCGAGCATCTTGTCGAGCTGCGATTTCAGCTCCGGCGTCCCGATCGCGGACTCGACGTAGATCTTCATCATGTCCATCGTGATGTTCGACGTCAGATCGAGCGTGCGCTGGATCGGCGTCGCTTCGGCGATGTCGACGTCGCGCGTCTCGCCTGGCTTGAGATCGACCTCGAACAGGTGCGCGTCGCCGATGCGCTCGAACTGCGGCGGCGACGCGACGAGCGACCAGCCCTTCTGCACGGTGTGTCGGATGTAGACCTTCGCGACCTGCGGCAGTCGGTTCGTCACCGTCAGCTTCTGGTGGCGAATGTGCTGCACTTCGGCGGTGAGCACGCCGCGCTCGAGCGTGACGAGCCGCGACAGCTTGTCCTCTTCGTTCTGGTTCTTGTCGATCACGATCTGACGATCGAGCGCGTACGGCACGACCGCCGACGACTTCGGCGGAATCGGCTCGGTCAGGCCTTCGCCGATGAACCGCTCGTCGCCGTAGACGGTCACCGGACCGGTCTCGAGCGTCGAATCGGTCGGGTTGCGAAACCGCACCGCGCGAAACGCGAAGTGATCGTTGCCGCGCTCGCTCTCGGAATCGTAGAGATACACGACCTCGCCGTCGGTCTCGCCGCGCACCATCGACACCATCGCGCTCGAGCCCTTCTCGACCGTCATCGGCATCGGGTTCGCGAAGTGGCTCTCGCCGACCGGCGGCGCGTCGATGTCGTTCGACGTCAGCGATCCCTTGATCGCGTCGGTTTTCGGCGCGTCCTTGGTGACGAGGCGAACGCGCTCGGCGGCGCCCGGCTCGGTGTGCGTCACGATCTGGATGCGCGCCGGCGCGACGCCTTCGTCGATCAGCTCGTTGCGCACGATGTTCGCGCGATCGTTCGCGCGGTTCTTCGCGTCGTCGCGATTGCCGTCGGCGTAGCCTTCGATCACGACGAGCTTGTCGGACTTCGCGAAGCTGCGCGACAGCTCCTTCATCTTGCGATCGCCCTGCGCGACCTGCGGATTCGCGGGCGGCGGCGGTGGCGCGGCCTTCGCCGGCGTCGGCGTCGTCTTCTTTCCAACATGCGTGTTACGCGCCGCCGACGGTGCCTCGTCGATGACCGGCGCCGACGACTGGACGCTGACGATCTCACCGCGGCCGCCACCAGCGGCGACGCCGTCGACGTCGTACTGGTTTTCCAGCTGGCCGGGGTGCCCCGCAGGGCGGCGAATCTCGCTGTCGTCGAGCTCGGCGACGACCGGCTGCTCGGGCTTGCCGGCCGTGCCACCGTACGGCGTCACGCCGGTCGGCGGCGCGATCGCGAACTGCTCTTGATCGTGCAGCGTGTCGCGCTGGACGTCGCGCACGCTCCACAGGTCGTACTTGAACGACAGCGCCGACGAGCTGCCGACGCCGACGAGCACGCCCTTCCAATCTTCGCCCGACGTGTTGTCGACGATCGCCCAACCTTCGAGCATCACCTTGCCCTTGTTGCCGACCGCGACGCGATACGTCGGCTTCCACGCCGGCGACTCGGTGACGTACGTCAAGCTGACCTCGGTGCGCGCCTTCGTCGGCAGCTGCAGGTTGATCTCGAGGTTCGTGCCGTCGCCTTGCTCTCGCCGCGGGATCGAGATCGGCAGCGCCTTGTTCGTCGCGATGTCGACGACCGTCAGCGACTTCAAGAAATCATCGACGCGCTCGCGCGGCACGGTGACGGTCAAGACGCCGCCTTCGACCGTCGCGCGCCGCTCGTAGAACGCGACGCCGTTGCGATACACGACCACGCGACCGAGCGCGACGGTGTCGACTTGGACAAACGACGCGTGCTTCGGTGCGCACCCCGCGATCGCAGACGCGAGCAAAATCCCGGCGAGTCTCTTCTTCATATCTCGCCAAAAACGCACGACCTGCTACTTCGATCTGCGCCGTTCCTCGAGCTCTTCGAGCGTCTTCGGCCAGTCGTCCTTGAGCAGCCGCGACAGCGACCGGTCGGCGAGCAGCTTGCCTTCGGTCTGACATGTCGGGCAGTAGTTCGCCTCGTTGTCGGCGTAGACGATGCGCTGGACCTTGGTTCCGCAGCGCGGGCACGGCTGGCCGAACTTGCCGTGGACGGCCATCTCCGGGCGAAACGCGGTGACTTTATCCGGGAAGCCGTTGCCGACCTCGGCGCGCAGCCGATCGGTCCACAGATCGAGCTGCGACGTGCACGCGTCGTGGAGCGTCGCGACCTCGGCATCGGTCATCGCGGTCGTCATGCGAAACGGCGACAGCTTCGCAGCCCACAAGATCTCGTCGGAGTACGCGTTGCCGATGCCGTCGAACAGCGTCGGATCGGTCAGCGATCGTTTGACGGTGTGCCGCTCGCCGCGCAAGCGCTCGGCGAACTGCGCCGGCGTCGCTTTGAACACGTCCAAGCCGCCGCGATCGAAGTCGGCGAGCGCGGCGCGGCCCGCGACGACGTGCAGCGACGCGCGTTTCTTGCCGCTCGCTTCGGTGAACACCAACGTGCCGGTCGGAACATCGAAGCCCGCGAGCGCGAGCTTGCCCGGCAGCTTCGCGCGCGGTTCTTTCCAGCGCAGCCGGCCGGCGATCATCAAGTGAATGACGATGTAGCGATCGCCGGTCACGCCGATCACGATGCGCTTGCCGAGCCGCTCGACGGTCTCGATCGTCGCGCCGACGAGCTCTTTCGGCGACGGGCTGACCGTGCGCAGCACGAACGGGCTCGCGATCCGGATCGCGTCGATCGGCTGGCCGACCACGAGCGCGCGCAGGCGCTCGACGTACACGGTGACGTCCGGAAGCTCGGGCACCGCGAAACTCTAGCTCACGGCGCGTCGGCGGCGCGGCACCCGGTGACGTTCGAGTTGCAGATGTAGATCCAGTGGCCGAACAAGCCGTTCTTCGCGACGACGACCTTGCCGTCGGAGGTCGGCGCCACGGCCGTATAGGTGAAGCAACCGGCGCAAGCGAGCGCGATGACCAGTGCGAGCTTCGACATATGCGGTTCCGACGTCGACGACGCGGGAACCGTTGCACGGCCTACTTCTTCTTCGACGCCTTTTTCTTCGGCGCTTCTTCGGCGGCGGCGTCGCTCTTCGACTCGGCCGCGATCGCAGGCTTGCGCTCCTCGTCCTTCGCCATGCCGAGGCTCGCCTTGAGCGCCGCCATCAGGTCGATCACTTTGCCGGCCGGAGCCTCGGGCTGCACCGTGATCTCCTGGCCTTCGACCTTCTTGTTGATGAGCTCCATCATGCGTTCCTGGACCTCGTCCTTGTACTTCTCGGGCGCCCAGGTCTCGTGCTGGATCTGCTGGATGATCTGCTTCGCGAGCCCGATCTCTTGCGGCTTGAGCTCCGGGAGATCCGGCATCGGCACTTCCGACCACGGCTTGACCTCCTGCGCGTAGCGCAGCTGATGGAGGATCAAGCCCTCGTGGAACGGCCGTAGCGCGACGATGTACTGCTTGCCGCGCGCCGAGTAGCTCGCGATGCCGACGAGCCCGGTCTCGAGCATCGCGTCGCGGATCAGCTTGTACGCGCGCTCGCCGCCCTTGTCGGGTCCGAGGTAGTAGCTCTTCTCGACGAACAGCGGGTCGACCTTTTCGGCCGGCACGAACTCTTCGAGCGCGATCGTCTGCGTCGCGACGGCATCGAGCGCTTTGAGCTCGTCGGCCGACAGCACGACGTACTGGCCTTTCGCGTGCTCGTAGCCCTTCACGGTGTGCTCGCGATCGACGACCTCGTTGCACTTCGTGCAGATGTACTGCTGCTTGAGCCGGCCGCCGTCCGCGTCGTGCAACATGTTGAAGTGAATGTCTCCGCCGCTCTCGTTCGTCGTGTAGAGCTTCGTCGGAATCGATACGAGGCCGAACGAGATCGTGGCAGTGCCTATGGACCGTGCGGGCATGAAGTAAATTGTACCGACACGTGGCGGAGGATCCTAAAGACGCTCTCGACGCCTATCGCGAGAAACGCGTCGCCGGCACGACACCTGAACCGATGGCCAGCACACCGGTCCTCGGTAAAGGCCCGCGCATGTTCGTCGTGCACCAGCACGACGCGACGCGCATGCACTGGGATCTGCGGCTCGAGATCGACGGCATCTTGTGCTCGTGGGCGGTGCCGAAAGCGCCGTCGATGGATCCCGACGACAAGCGCCTCGCGGTCAAAGTCGAAAATCACCCGCTCGAATACGTCCACTTCGAGGCGGTGATCCCTAAAGGCAACTACGGCGCCGGCCCGATGATCGCGTGGGACCGCGGCCTGTTCCGCCCGATCGGCGATCCCGCGCAGGGCCTGCTCGACGGCGAGATCAAGTTCGAGCTCTACGGCTACAAGCTGCGCGGCGCGTTCACGCTCGTGCACACCGGCAAGGGCACGCGCGGCCGCAACTCGGGCCGCGGCTCGAACGATTGGCTGCTGATCAAGAAGCGCGACGATCACGCGACCCCGAAAGGCGAAGGTGCGCTCGACGAGACGTCGGTGCTCTCGGGCCTCACGATCGGCGAGCTCGAAGCCGGCGCGCCGAAGCTGCAAGAGCTCGCGGCCGAGCTGCCCGCGATGAAAGCGCCGAAACGCGCGATCACGCCGGGCTCGTTCGAGCCGATGCTGTGCGCGACCGCCGAAGCGCCGTTCTCGTCGAAAGACTGGGTCTACGAGCTCAAGTACGACGGCTTTCGCATGATCGCGTTCGGCGGCGCCGGCCAGGCCGCGCTGCGCTATCGCTCGACGCAAGACGCGACCGATCGCTATCCCGAGCTGACGAGCGCGATCCGCGCCCTGCCGCTGCCCGGCCTCGTGCTCGACGGCGAGATCGTGATGTGGGACGCCGACGGCAAGCCCGATTTTCACAAGCTGTCGTTTCGCGGCCAGATGCATCGCACCAGCGAGATCGCGCGCGCGGCGCTGAGCGAGCCGGTGACGTACGTCGTGTTCGATCTGCTCGGTACGTGCGGCTACGACCTGCGCGGCCTGCCGCTGCTCGTGCGCAAGTCGCTGCTCGAGCGGATCGTGCCGCACACCGGGCCGCTGCGATTCGGCGCGCACATCCCGACGCAAGGCGAAGCGCTGCTCCAGCAGATCGTCGCGCGCGGGCTCGAAGGTGTCGTCGCCAAGCGCGCCGACTCGCCGTATCGCTCGACGCGATCGCGCGACTGGCTGAAGATGAAGGCCGATCCGGAAGCCGACTTCGCGGTGTGCGGTTACACGCCGCCGAAGGGCTCGCGCAACGGCATCGGTGCGCTGCATCTGTGCGTGTGGATGCAAGACGAAGCTCGCTGGCGGTGGGCCGGCAAGGTCGGCAGTGGCTTCGACGACAAACAGCTCGTCGCGGTCAAAGCCGAGCTCGATGCCAAGCCGACGTGGCGGCCGACGTTTCCGCGGCCCGAGGCGTCGAACGACGCGCGCTGGATCGAGCCCGAGCTCGTCGTGCAGGTCCGCTATCGCGAGTGGCCGGTCGATTCGTCGCTGCGGTTTCCCGTGTTCGAGCGGTTCCGCCGCGACAAGACGGCCAAAGAATGCGGCATGCCGCTGCGCCACACCGGCGAAGCGGCGCCGGTCGACCTGTTCGCCGCCGCGGCGCCCGTCCAAGCAATACGAGATGCCAGCGACGACAGCGGACCGGTGCCGCGCGAGCCCGATGCCTCGGGCGAGTTGCTCGTCGATTCGCAGACGCGCGAGCTCCGGCTCACGCGGCTACACAAGATCTTCTGGCCCGCCGAGCAATCACCGGGCGGCATCGAAGCGGTCACGAAGGGCGAGCTCGTCGACTACTACCGCTCGATGGCGCCGTTCATCCTGCCCTATCTCAAGGATCGCCCGACGGTGCTCACGCGCTATCCCGACGGCATCGACGGCGAGATGTTCTATCAAAAGGACATGCCGGGCTGGTCGCCGCCGTGGCTGCGCACGACGACGCGATGGAGCGAGCACAGCCAGCGCGAGATTCACTACGTGCTCGTCGACGACGCCGACGGGTTGGCGTATTTGGCGAATTTAGGATCGATTCCGATCCACGCGTGGGCGAGTCGCGTCGCCGATCTCGAGCGGCCCGACTGGGCGATCGTCGATCTCGATCCGAAGAACGCGCCGCGCGAGCACGTCGTGCCGCTCGCGCTCGCGATTCACGAGCTGTGCGAAGGCGCGAAGCTGCCGAACTACGTCAAGACGTCGGGCCAGACCGGCTTGCACGTGCTGATTCCACTCGGCGGCACGTGCACGTTCGAACAAGCGCGCACGCTCGCGTATCTGATCGGCCTGCTCGTCGAGCGTAAATATCCGACGATGGCGACGACCGCGCGCAATCCGGCGGCGCGCGGCGGCCGCGTCTACCTCGATTGGGGCCAGAACGCGCACGGCCAGTTGCTCGTCGTGCCGTACAGCGCGCGGCCGGTCGGCGGTGCGCCGGTGTCGATGCCGCTGGTGTGGAGCGAGGTCGTGCCCGAGCTCGATCCGAAGCAGTTCCACGTGCGCAACGCGCTCGCGCGCGTGACCGCGTGGCCGGGCGATCCGATGTTAACCGTATTGACCGAGCGCCCGGATCTGCAGCACGCGCTCGAAGCGCTCGAAGCGCACGCGAAGGACTAGCGGCATGGACGTCGTCATCGATACGAACGGCTTCGAGCTCGACCGGCACTCGCGTGCTGCGCTGATCGACCGGGCACGCCGAGCCGTCGAAGCGCTCGGCGTGATCCAGTTCGAGCTCGTGATCAAGTCGAAGTATCTGTACTCGCGGGACGAGGACGGCGCCGTGTTCGGATATCGAGCATCGGCGCGCGCGGTGCTCGACGACGCGAATGCGGCGCTCGAGGTCGTCGAGCACGAGAACTTCGCGAACGCAGTCGACAAAGCGATCGACGACGTTGCCGCGGTCGTACGTCGGCGGCGCGAGCTCGAAGCGATCGCGACCGCTTGCATACGTTGTGGTGGGACTAGCTTCGCGTTCGCGCCCGCCTGGAACGAACGTCCCGACCTCGACGCGCTCGTGTGCAAGAGCTGCGGACGTGTCGAGCAACACGTGCGCGATCCTTCTGCCCTTCGCCATACGCTCGATGTTCAAGCGCCCACGAAGGCGCCGTATCGCTGAAACGACCGTCGCGATCACGGGCTCGCCCCGCGACGAAGCTCAGATCGCCGAATAGATCTTCGCGGTGATGGCCGCGCTACCGCGCGCGAGCGGTGATAGCGTGCGCGTGCGTCCATGAAGATCGCCTGTATCGGCGGCGGCCCGGCTGGGCTCTACCTCGGCATCCTCGTCAAGCGCGTCGCGCCCGAGCACGACGTCGTGATCTATGAGCGCAATCGGCCCGACGACACGTTCGGGTTCGGCGTCGTGTTCAGCGACGCGACGCTCGGCAACCTGGCGGCGGCCGATCCGAACACCCACGCGCAGATCACGTCGAAGTTCGCGCGCTGGGACGACATCGCGATCGAATTCTCCGGCACCGGCGTGCAACGCACGACGTTGCGCTCGACCGGCCACGGCTTCTGCGGGCTCGAGCGCAAGGCACTGCTCCAGATCCTGCAACAGCGCGCGACCGAGCTCGGCGTGCGGATCGAGTTCGAGCATTCGGCGCAGCTCCACGAGATCGCCGCCGACGTCGTGGTCGGCTGTGACGGCGTCGCGAGCACCGTGCGCGACGCGCTCGCCGGCAAGCTCGAGCCCGACGTCGACGTGCGGCCGAACAAGTTCGTGTGGCTCGGCTCGACCGTGCCGTACGACGCGTTCACGTTCATCTTCAAGACCACGCCGCACGGCATGTTCCGCGTGCACGCGTACCGCTATCACGAGCACGGCTCGACGTTCATCGTCGAGTGTCGCGAGCCGACCTGGCGCGCGGCCGGCCTCGACGGCGCCGACGAAGACGCGACCGTCGCGTTTCTCGAGCGCATCTTCGCCGACGAGCTCGGCGGCCATCGCCTGATCAAGAATCGCTCGATCTGGCGAAACTTCCCGACGGTGCGGTGCAAGCGCTGGCACGCCGGCAACGTCGTGCTCGTCGGCGACGCCGCGCACACCGCGCACTTCTCGATCGGCTCGGGCACGAAGCTCGCGATGGAAGATGTGATCGTGCTGCGCGACGAGCTACTCGCGAACGCCGCCGATATTCCGGCCGCGCTCGAGGCGTACGAAGCCAAGCGCCGTCCCGAGGTCGAAGCGCTGCAAGCCGCCGCGCAGGCGAGCCTCGAGTGGTTCGAAGGGACCGAGCGCTACGCGGCCTTGTCGCCGATCCAGCAGACGTACTCGCTGATGACGCGCAGCTTGCGCGTCTCGCACGTCTCGGTCGCGAAGCGCGATCCCGAGCTCGCGCGCGGCGTCGAACGCGTGCTCGCGGCATCGGTCGGGATCACGAGCGAGCCGCCGCCGTCGCCGACGGCGTTGCCGTTCACGCTCGGCGATCGCCGCGTGACCAGCCGCATCGCGGTGCTCGGCGCGCCTGCGTGGCCCGCGCGCGAGATCGCCGGCGACGAAGAGCTCGTCACGCTCGGCGCTGCCGCGGCCGCAGGCGCCGGGATGGTCGTCACGCCGGCGATCCCGATCGTGGGTGAAACCGCGCCGCGCATCAACACCGACGAGCAAGCCGTCGCGTGGGCGCGTATCGCCGATTTCGTCCACGGCAAAGGCTCGCGCATCGCCGCGCGAATCTCGACGATCGGCGCGGTCGCCGGCGCGCTCGAAGCCGCCGTGCAGCGCGCCGCGTTTGCGGGCTTCGACCTCGTGCTGCTCGACGCGGGTGACGATCCGATCGCGCGCGAGCACTTGGCGGCGATGGTCGCGACCGCGCGTGCCGCATGGCGCAAGACCGGCTGGATCGCAGCGTGCGTCGCCGATCGTGCGAACGCGCGCGCCGCGGTGGTCGCCGCGGCGTCGCAGCTCGTCCGCGCCGGCGCGAATTTGCTGTGGGTCAGCGCCGACGACGACGCGCGCGCACACAACGCTCGGCTGCCCGCAGCGCCGCTCGCCGATCGGTTGCGCAACGAGCTCGGCATCGCGACCGCGCTCGTCGCAGAAGCGACGACGACGCTGCCCGATCTCGACGCCGCGATCGCGGCGGGCCGCACCGACCTCGTCGCACGCTGATGCGCGAGTTGTGCAGCCGTCGAATTCCTGCAGCGGCGCGTGGAAATGAGTTATGAGCGAAGCGCGTGCTGGCGGCTCTTGCGCTCTATCCAGTGATCGTGCTGCTCGGCCTCACCAACACGGTCGGCTATCACCGGTTGCTGACGCATCGCGCGTTCAAGACGGCGCCGTGGTTGCGCTACACGGTGACCCTGCTCTGCGCGCAGTACAGCGGCGCGCCGATGCAATGGGTCGGAGCGCATCGCGCGCACCACACGCTGTCGGATACCGCGGGCGATCCGCACACGCCGACCAAAGGTTTCTGGTACGCGCACGCGGGTTGGTTGTGCGGCTCGCGCAACCCGATCGTGTGCGTGCTCTTCGCGCTGTCGGGGTTCGGCCTCCACGTCCGCTTCTTCGTGCTCGACGTGCTCCGCGTGTTCGGCAAGCATCCGCCGATCTGGCGCACGCTGACGCGCGATCTCGAGAAGGAGCGGTTCATGCGCTTGCTCGATCTCCCGCTCGTGATGACCGCGTGCTTCGTGGCGCAGATCGCGATCGCGTGGTGGCTCGGCGCGTGGTGGGGAATCGCGTGGCTGTGGCTCGTCCACGTCGTGCTCAACAACGCGACGTGGATCGTCAACTCGGCCTGCCACTGGGAACGCTTCGGCGAGCGGCCGTACACGACGCGCGATCGATCGCGCAACGTCGCGTGGCTCGCGCTGATCACGCACGGCGAGTCGAACCACAACGCGCATCACAAGTACCCGCGCAGTGCGCGCCACGGTCTCGGCGACGAGCCCGACCTGTCGTGGACCGTGATCCGCGGGCTCGCCAGGCTCGGCCTCGCGACCGACATCCAGCTTCCCGATGCACGACCGGCTGGCCCGGTCGTCCCACAACCGCTGCGGAGAACGCATGATCAACAAGTCCGAAGTCGTCCACGCGCTCGTCGGCATGATCACGGAGGTGGTCGGCGACGAGTTCTTCGATATCGAGGCGAGCACGAGCTTCCGCGACGACCTGGCGTTTCAGAGCATCCAGTTCGTCGCGCTCGCGACGCTGATCCAGGAGCGCTGGACCGACCTCGACTTCGTCGGCTGGTTCGGCACCAAGCCGTTGCCGGAGATCGTCGCGTTGAAGGTCGGCGACGTCGCCGACTTTATCGTCGCGTCGGCGAGCTAGTTCGCGTTCACGGTGACGGTCGCGCCGTCGAGCTTGCCCGGCGCCGGCGGGCTCTTCTTCGTCGCGGCGAGGAACTTCACGATCTTCCCCTTGAGCGACGCCGTGTCGGGATTCTTCTTCTGATCGATGACGAGGATCGCGACCTTCTTCTGCTTGTTCCACGCGTCGATCTTCTTGACGACGTCCTTCGGGTACATGTCCGACGTGCCCGTCATCTTGTCGAAGTAGATGTAGCCGATATTCTTGTCGGCATCGAAGCCGGCGAGCACGAGGTCGACGCCGTCGTAGGACAGCTTGACGTTGCTCTGGATCGCGAGCTTCGCCTCGTGCGCCATCTGCCAGCTCAGATACGCGTCGACTTCCGTCGGATCCCACATTTCTTCCGGCGGTCCGATGCCGCCGCCGCCGCGCGTGACCTTGAACGTCGGCATCTCGGCTGCGAGCGGCTGACCGTCGACGGAGCCGTTGACGAGCAACGCGGGATCGACCGGCGGTGGTGCGGGCGGCGTGGCCGGCGTTTGCTCGACCGGCGGTGGCGTCGCCGGCTCGGCGATCGGTGGTGGCGTCGGAGCGGCCGCGACCGGCTCGGGCGCGGTGTTGGTCGGCGTTGCCGGCGGTGGCGGCGGCGAGCTGGCGCAACCGGGCGCGGCCGCGGCCATCCCACCGGCGAGCAACGCGACACCGCCCAGCAAGCTGGCCTTGCGATAGAGCTCGCCGCGCGTCGGGAACTCGGGTCGACTGCCGGCGGCGACCGGCTTGACGGCCAGCTCGCGCTGACGATCGGCCGGCGTTGGCTGTTTTGCGATCGGCAATCGTGTCGTCTTATTTCGGCTGCTCATTGCTTGGCTCCCTCCCGACGGATTTGCATCAGCCCGTTGCTACTCACATGCGGATACAGCTTTCGCATGAAGATCGGATTCTGTTCGCGCCACAGCGTGTTGCCCACGCGATCGGCGATCGGCACCATCACGCGCTCGTGCTCGCACAACGCGGGCGCCGGCGTGTCGATCCGGCCGGTCGCCGAGTAGTGCTCGCACGCGCATTCGTTCGCGCAGCGGCCGTCGTTGTACGAGCAGCTCGAGCACGGCGTCTTCGGCGCGTGCGATTCGGCGCGGATCTTCGCGAGTGGCTCGGCGAGGATGCCCTGCCAGACATCGCCGAGGCGCGGCACCGTGTCTTCTTCTTCCTTCACCCAGCGCACGCACGGATAGATGTTGCCCGACGGCGCGATCGAAATTTGCGACGTGCCGACGTCGCAGCGGATCGAGATGCCTTCGAGCCCCTTGGCGTGGTTGATCCACTTGTCGTCGAACAAGTTGAGATAGAGGTCGTTGCCGGCGCGCAACCGCGCGAGGTAATCGTCGGCGACGCGGCTGTACTGGCGCTCGAGCTCGGCGACGTTTTCAGCCGTCCACGGCTGCGTGACGTCGGGCTTGACGATCAAGAACCGCAGGCCGGCGTCGAACAGGAACGCGATGCCGTCGGCGGCGTGCACGACGTTCGCGGGCGTGACGACGATCGATGCGGTCAAGCCGGGGTTGTGCTCGAGAAAGCCCGGCAGCTTCGCCGCCAACACGGCGAACGAGCCGACGCCACCTTCGGTGACGCGCTCGATATCGTGCATCGCCTCGTTGCCGTCGATCGACAAGATGAAGATGAGGTCGTGTTGCTCGAAGAACTCGAGGTGCTTCGCTTTGATCAGCATCCCGTTCGTGTTCATGCGAAAGATCGCGGTCACGCCGGCTGCTTCGGCGGCAGCTTCGGCGTGCAGCACGGTCGCGACGAGCGCATCCCACGCCATCATCGGCTCGCCGCCGAAGAACGAGAACACCGCGGGCTGGTCGTGCTGCTTCGCGTAGTCGACGACGAACTCGGCGGTGCGCTTCGCGGTGTCGAGCGTCATCTCGCGCGAGAACTTCGCCCCCGTGAAGCAATACGGGCAACGCAAGTTGCAGTCGTGAGTGAGATGCACGAGCGCGTTCATCGCCGTGCAATCGAGGCTAGCATGGGTTCTGGACAGTCAAGTCCGCTTGTCGTTGCACGCGCATGATCCCGAAGCGGTACCAATTGAAGAAAGCCGCGGTCGCGATCGTCGAGCGCGGTCATCCGTGGCTGTTTCGCGAGCAGATGTCGTCGGCGGCGGCCGTGTTTCGCGACGGCCAGTGGCTGCGGCTTGTAGATGGTGCGAACCGCGTGATCGCGCACGGGATCTACGAGGCCGAAGGCGCGATCGCGATCCGCGTGCTGCCGTCGGGCGACGCCACTCCCGGCGCGATGTGGGTGCGCGACCAGCTCGCTCGCGCGATCGCAAAACGCGAACAGCTCGCGACACGCACGACCGGGATCCGGCTCGTGCACGGCGAGAGTGACGGGTTGCCTGCCGTGGTCGTCGATAGATTTGGAGACGTCGCGGTGGTCGCGAGTTATTCCGCCGGCAGCGATGCGCTCGCGCGATTCGTCGCCGGCGCCCTGCCCGATTCACACGTCCTGTGGCGACCGGCGCGGCGGCGTCGCGGCGAGCTGCTCGAGCAACGCGCGTTACGCGGATCACCGCCGGCGATCGCGCACTTCGTCGAGGACGGGATCGACTTCGCGATCGATCTCGAAGCCGGCCACAAGACCGGCGGCTACCTGGATCTCCGCGCGCTCCGCCGCGCGATCGCGACCGAGCCGCTCGCCGGCAAGCGCGTGCTGAATCTGTTCGCGTACACCGGCATGCTCGGGCGCGCGGCCGAACGCGCGGGCGCCGCCGAGATCGTGCACGCCGATCAGTCGGCGCGTGCGCTCGCGTTCGCCGCCGCGCATCACGTCGACGATTCGACCAAGCATCGCTTCGTCGAGCAGGATCTGTTCGTCGCGTTGCCCGACGGCCAGTTCGATCTCGTGATCGTCGATCCACCGGCGATGACCAGCCGCGCGACGCAGGTGCCGAAAGTGCTCGCGGCGTATCGCAAGCTCTACGCGGCCGCGCGCGAACGCGTCGCGCCCGGCGGCG